>JAISAV010000277.1 GCA_031266545.1 Odoribacteraceae bacterium
TGGCGATGCTGTTTCACGGGAAGTCGTCGGACTCGGGGATCTCCTCGTTTCAATCTTTCGCGCTGGCGCTCTCGGGGCGCGTGGGCACGGGTAACATCGCGGGCGTGGCCACGGCCATCGCGCTGGGAGGCCCGGGGGCCGTCTTCTGGATGTGGCTGATCGCCTTCGTCGGGGCGGGGACGGCGTACGCCGAGGCGTCGCTGGGGCAGGTCTACAAGGAGAAAATCGACGGCCATTACCGCGGCGGGCCTGCCTACTACATCTCGAGGGGGCTGAAGAGCCGCTGGTTCGCCCTCGCCTTCGCGGTCGTCACGATCCTCTCGCTCGGGTTGCTCCTGCCCGGCGTGCAGTCCAACGCCATTTGCGACGCCTTTCACAACTCTTTCGCCGTGGACAAGCGACTGACGGCCGCCCTCGTCGTCGTGCTGCTGGCGGCGGTCATCTTCGGCGGGGTCAAGCGGCTGGCGCGGGTGGCCGGGTACGTCACCCCCTTCATGGCGGTGGGTTACGTCCTGGTGGCGGTGGTGATCCTCGCGCTCAACGTCCAGCAGGTGCCGGGCATGTTCGCGCTGATCTTCAAGAGCGCCCTCGGGCTGGAACCGGCCATGAGCGGGATGCTCGGCGCCGCCATCAGCATGGGCGTCAAGCGGGGCGTCTTCTCGAACGAGGCGGGGCAGGGCACCGCGCCCCACGCCGCCGCCGCCTGCGAGGTGCCGCACCCCGCCAAGCAGGGACTCGTGCAGGCCTTCTCCGTTTACGTGGACACGCTCCTCGTCTGCTCGGCCACGGCCCTCGTCATCCTCTCCACGGGCATGTACAACGTGCATGACGCCGCCGGGGAGGTGATCTACCGCGGCGGCGGCCTCCCCGCCACCGTCACCGGGTACGGCCCCGTCTACACCCAGCTCGCGGTGGACGCCACCATCCCCGGCATCGGGTCGGCGTTCGTGGCCGTCGCGCTTTTCTTCTTTGCCTTTACCACCATCATGAGCTACTATTTTCAGGCCGAGAGCAACGTCTACTTTATCTTCCGGCGGCGACGACAGGCCCTCTTCATGATCAACCTCCTGCGCGTGGCCGTGCTCGCGGTGACCTACTTCACCGCCATCAACACCATGACCCTCGCGTGGGACATGGCGGACATCGGCGTGGGCCTCATGGCGTGGTTTAACCTGATCGCCCTCGCGCTGCTGCAAAAGATCGTGTTGAAGACGTTTTCCGACTTCGAGGCGCAGTACAAGTCCGGGGTGAAGCACCCGGTCTTCCATCCCGGGAAACTCGGCATCAAGGACGCCGACGAGTGGCGATAGACGGCCCCGGTCAGTCGATCGCGCCGCCGCCCGCCTCGATAAACGCGAGCAGTTGCCGGTAGACCGGGTCGCGGGACAGCACGGCGGGGTCGCCCGTGATCACGAGTTGCTTGCGCGCCCGCGTGATCGCCACGTTCAGCTTGCGGTCGACGACCACCCCCTCGTCATCGACGTGGTTCGACAGGAACTCCAGCTGGGCCTCGTCGCCCGCGCAGCAGGAGTAGAGGATCACGTCCCGCTGGCTCCCCTGGTAGCGCTCGACGGTGTCGACCGTGATCGCGTCCAGCGCCGGCACGCCCAGCCGGCCGATCTCCTGCTTGATCAGCGCGATCTGGTTCCGGTAGGGCGTGATCACGCCGATGCTCAGCTCCCCCTCCCCGGCCTCCCGGGGCACGATCTGCAGCCCGTTCTTCCGGCACAGCGAGGCGTACGCGGTCACCAGCGCGGCCACCAGCCTCGCCTCCCCCGCGTTCTGCCTCGCGCCCCGCCCCGCCTCCTCCCGCGAGCGGATAAAGACGAGGCGATGGGCCGCGAGCAGCCGTTCCAGCCGGTCCTCCCGGTCGTGCGCGTCGAAGCCCGGCCGTTCCCCCTCCCGCTGGTGGGGCACGGGCACCGCGTGCAACTTGTTCCCGTAAAAGGCCTCGCCCGGGAAGCGGCTGATGGCGGGATGCATCCTCCCCTGGCGGCACAGCGTGACGGCCTCCCCGCGGTTGGCGCGGTAGAGGCGCTCGAACAGCGAGTCGCGGCGATCCGTGATCCCGATCTCCCGCAACGCCGGGCACGTCACGACGGAATCCCCCGGCGGCTGCACGACGACGGCCGGCAACTGCTTGTGGTCGCCGATCAGCACGAACTTGTCGATGGCGTTACCCCCCGACGCGTCGCGGGCGGAGAGGATGCCGATCACGTGCGGCTCGAGGATCTGCGACGCCTCGTCGATGATCGCGACGTGAAAATGCTTGAGCCGGAACAGTTCCACGCGGCCCATCATCGCCGTCGTCGTCGCGACGAACACGCGGCAACCCTCGATGGTCTCCTTGACCCCCGCCCGGTTGTCGCGTTCCTCGAGCATCGCGTCCAGCAGGCGCCCCCGGTGCTGTTCCGCGCACGACAGGGGCGGCCCCAGCCGCGCGTAGGCCGGGCGACCGGCCACCCGGTCGAGGGCGTCGCAAATCTCGTCGACGGCCCGGTTCGTGAACGACAACAGCAGGATGTCGAGGCCACTCGCGTAAAACTCCTCCACCATCGCCCGCAGCGCGACGGAGGTCTTCCCCGTCCCCGGAGGCCCCACGAGCAGGAAGAAATCCAGCGCCTGCACCGCCCCGCGGACGGCCGCTGCGATTCCCTCGTCGGCGTGCGCGTGGCGCGGTTCCAGCGAGCGGTCGTGGCGCGGCGGTCGCCGTTGCAGCAACAGGTCGCGGCGATCCTTCCCCGCCTGCAAGAACGCGTACAGCCCCCGGTACATCGCGTGGAAGGAGACGGGGAGGGAGTCGTGCTCCACCGCGTACAGGCCCCCCGCCGGGAGCGCCGCCGGGTTCCGTTGCGCGTGGCGGAAGCGCACGACCAGTTCCCCCGGCGACAGGCGCTCGATCGTGCCCTTGAAGACCTGCTTGTTCGCGGCGGCGTCCGCCTCGTCGTCCCGCTCGTAGAGCACCACGAGATCCCCCTCCCTGAAATTGGGCGGGCAACCCGGCCCCGCCGCCGGACGCGACAGGCCGACGCGGGGCGCCCGGTCGTCCGACGCGCGGTTCCACGTCATCTTCAACCCCGACAGGAGATCCCCCTGCGCCTCCTTCTCGAGCGGGGAGACGCCCCGCCCCTCGCCCCCGGCCCGCGACAGGAAGTGCTCCCGCGCCACGAACGAGTAGAAGGCGAAGAAGTAAGCCCGCTCCAGCTCGCTCGCCGCGGCAAACGGCTCTTGGAACGCCTCGAGGCGCGGGATGATATACCGGTCGAGGAAGTGGCTGCCGCCGGCATGGCTCGTGATCAGGTTGCCCGGCGTTATCGCCGCGAAGCACCTCCGCGCGGCCTCTCCCGAGCGGTCGGTGGCGATCGCCCGCTCCGTGGCGACGATCAGGTTTCGCGTGTTCAACATCTCCCGGATGACCGCCGCCCGCGGGCGGGGCGCGCGCAGGTTGGCCCCCGGGGGCGCGTACTTCGAGTATAAAATATAGGTGGTCAACCGGCCCGGCTCGACGCCCAGCAGCCGCTGGACGACGATCTGGTAGATGAAGGCCTGCGCCTCGTGGTTCAGCCCCACCCGCGTGAAATCGTGCTCCGGGAAGGGCGCCTTCCCCGACTTTAACTCGACGACGACCGGCCGCTCCCCCGGCTGCAGGAAGTCCAGGCGGCCTTGCACGCCCAGTTGCTCGCAGGTAAAACTCGGCTCGATCAGCCCCCCCTCCCGGTCGATCTGCCGCACGGGAAAATCCTCGCGCACCACCCGCCGCAGGTTCGAGAACTGCTGCCGGGCCTCCCGGAAGAACGCGGCGTCGATCCCCTCGCACGTCGAAAACTCGAACGGCATGGCCTTGAACGCCTTCTTGATCAACTCCTCGTAGACGGCAGGGGCCTCCTCCTTCTCGTTGACGATCGCGTCGAAAAACAGGTTGGCGGCGTGCCCCATCAGGATGGGCGCCGTGCACTCCCGCGCCAGCGAGCGGCCCAGGAAGTAGTGCAGCGGGTGGGTGCCGTACTCCTTGCGGCACTCCGCCAGCGAGCTAATGTCCAGCAGGTAATCCGGCTCCACGATGATCAACCCCGGCACGTACGCGCCGTCCTCCCCCACCGTGACGTCCAGCAGGTTGAGGCGGCAACTGGGCCACGTCGCTGCCACGCTCGCGTTAAATTCGGCGTTCAACCCCTCCACGTTGTACCGGACCCGCGCGGGGCGACCGTCCTCCCCGCGGGCGTGCACGTGGAGGTCGTCGCGGCCTTCCACCACCACGCGCGCCAGCGGGATCAGCTCCCGTTCACCCCTCGTCCCGTTCATCGCTTTATCCCTCCTCCCCGGCCTCGCGGACGAGGCGCTCGATGATCGCCGTCAGCTCTTCCAGTCGCTCGAACTTGGAGAGCGTCACCTGCCGCCCGGTACGCGATAACTCGCTCGCGAGGTCGAGCACCAACTGCAACGGCTCCTGCTCGTGCCCGACGAGGTCGCCGTCAAACTCGATGCCCGCGAGCATCTCGTCGTCGGACATCCACACGCACCACTCCTCGATAAACGTCCCCAGCGGGATCGCCTCCGGGCGGTACGCCGACCATTGTTCCACGGCGCAGGCGCGCGCCTCCCCCTCGCCCGACCAGAAGCAGAAGAGGGCCAGCGCCTCCCCCTCCTCGTTCTCGTACTCGTTTGAATCGGTGGTGACGAAACCCTCGTCGTCGCGCAGCGTCCACGCGACGCCCGTCTCGCAAACCCGGCGGATAAAGTTCTCGTATCGCGCGCTTGTCTTGTCTTCTTCCTGTTTCATGTTGTCTTGATTTTATGTTGGCGCCTCGTTGCACGCGAGACGCCCGGCAAAGATACTTATTTCAAAGGGGAGCGTCAAGCGGTCAAACGATGCCGCTCGTTCACGACTGGACGGGCGGCGTTGATTTTCGCGATTTTTTATTATCTTTGTCCCGTAACTTAAACGTAACCCGTATGCCTCACTATCTTGATCCCAGGCATGACCTGATCTTTAGACGCGTTTTCGGCGAGCACGAGAACTTGTGCATGAGCCTGCTCAATAACATGCTGCCCCTCGACCCGGGACAGCAAATCGTGGAATTGGAGTACCGGTCGCCCGATCTGCTACCGCAACTCCCCGTGCTGAAGGATTCCATCGTCGACGTGCGGTGCACCGATAACCGGGGACGGCAGTTCCTCGTGGAGATGCAGATGTACTGGACGGATAGCTTCAAGAGCCGCGTGCTGCTTAACGCCTCCAAGGCTTACGTGAGCCAACTGGATAGGGGGACCGACTTCAAGCTCTTGCAGCCCGTCTACGCGCTGAGTTTTCTTAACGATATCTTCGAGAAGGAGTCCACGGAATATTACCACTATTACAAGATCGTCAACCTCGCGAACACGAAGAAACGCATCGATGGGTTGGAGTTCGTGTTTATCGAGCTGCCGAAATTCCAACCCGACGGCCGGGGCGAGAAAAAGTTGTACGACTTGTGGCTGACCTTCCTGACCCGGGCCGACGAGACGGAAAATCCCCTCCCCGCCCTCCTCGAGGAGGAGGTCACCCGCGAGGCGTTGCACTATCTCGAGATTAGCTCCTATACCAAGGCCGAACTCGATACCTACGATCACTACTGGGACGCCATCCGTGTCCGGCGCGCCTTCAAACTCGACGGGTTGGAGGAAGGACGCGCGGAAGGACGCGCGGAAGGTCTCGTGGAAGGACGTGCGGAAGGTCTCGCAGAAGGACGCGCGGAAGGCATAAAAATAGGTGAAGAAAAAGGCATAGAAAAGAGCCAGCGAAGCATCGTGCTCAACGCATTGCGCACCGGGCTTTCCGTGGCACAGATTCAAGCCATCACCGGTCTATCCGAAGAAAAAATCCAAGAAATCTCGCGCCAATAAGTCATCGGTACCCGCGAGACTTCCCGCGGTAACGCGATCAAACGATGCCGCCCGTCCAGCAAGTGAACGGGCGGCATTCCTTTTCGCAACACGAAGCGCTCAAAACTCGAACTCGGCGACCTTCACGAGGCCGTTCGCGCCCGCTTTCATTTCCTTGTCCATCTGCAGGCAGACGAGTTCTCGCTTTTGCTGCTTGTCGGCGTAGCGCGTGTAGATCTCGAGCAGGAGCGTGGAGGGGCCGGAGATCTTCACCTGCGAGTCGCCATAGTAGTTGACGAAGACCTCGTACTTGCCCGGCACGGCTTTCTTGATCATGAACTGCTCGGGGCCGTAGCCCTGGGTGATGTCCCGGCTGATGCGCCCGCCGGTCGCGGTGGCCGTGTGCTGGTAGGAACAAGTCTCGCCGGTGGGATCGGTGACGTGGAGGTCAATATCCGTGTTGTTCATGTTCCAGTTGAGCACCACGCGGATGTCCACGGGCATGGAGCGCGGCAGGAGTCGCCGGTCGATGCCGGAAGTATCCAGCCCCGCGGTGGCCGCCAGTTGGTTAATCTCCGTCACGACGGCCTCCTCGATACCTCGCGCGAAGCGTTGGGCGATCTGCCTATCGTACGGGCGGGCGAGCATGGCGCGGAGGGAATCGAGTGCCTCTTGTCGGCGACCGGCGTCCGCGAGGGCCAGCGCCTGATCGCGGTAGCTTTGCGGCTCCTGCGGGCGCCAGCGGATGACCTGCCGACAGGCGTGGAGCGCGAGCGGGTAGGCGCCGTATTCCCGCAGGCG
>JAISAV010000007.1 GCA_031266545.1 Odoribacteraceae bacterium
GGCGCGGTCTCTTCCGTGGACACCGGCCTCTTCGCCAACGCCATCGAGCTGAACGCCGTGCAGCGCTCCAACCCGGAGATGCAACGACGCGTCTGCAACGCCATCCGCGCGATGGCCGAGCGGGCGGAGAACCCCATCATCTCCATCCACGACCACGGGGCGGGTGGCCACTTGAACTGCCTCTCCGAGCTGGTGGAAGAGACGGGCGGCGCGATACGCGTGGACAGGCTTCCCGTGGGCGACCCGACCCTCTCCTACAAGGAGATCGTCGGTAACGAGTCGCAGGAGCGCATGGGACTGGTGATGGAGAAGCGACACGTGCCCCTGCTGCAACGCGTGGCCGACCGCGAGCGGGCGCCGATGTACGTGATCGGTGAGGCGACCGGGGATCACCGCTTCACCTTCACGGACGGGAAAACCGGCGAGAAGCCCATCGACCTCGAGCTAAAAGACATGTTCGGCAACCCGCCGCGCGCCGTCCTGGAAGACCGGACGATCGCCGTCGCCTTCTCGCCGCTCGCGTACGACGAGGGACGGCTGGAAGAGTATCTCGAGCAGGTCTTGCAGTTAGAAGGCGTCGCGTGCAAGGACTGGCTGACCAACAAGGTCGACCGTTCCGTCACCGGCCGCGTCGCCCGCCAGCAGTGCGCCGGCCCGTTGCAACTCCCGCTGAACGACCTCGGCGCGGTCACCCTCGACTTCACCGGCAGGCGAGGCGTCGCCACCTCCATCGGCCACGCCCCGGTGGCGGCCCTGGCCGACCCGGCGGCCGGCTCGCGGCTGGCCATCGCCGAGGCCCTGACCAACCTCGCGTGGGCGCCGCTGGAACAAGGCTTGCGGGGCGTCTCCCTCTCGGCCAACTGGATGTGGCCGGCCAAAAACCCCGGCGAGGACGCCCGCCTGTACCGTGCGGTGGAGGCGGCCAGCGATTTCGCCATCGCGCTGGGGATAAACATCCCCACGGGCAAGGACTCCCTCTCGATGACCCAGAAATACGGCGAGGCGAAAGTCTACGCCCCGGGCACGGTGATCATCTCCGCCGCGGGCGAGGTGACCGACGCGCGGCGGATCGTCTCGCCGGTGCTCGCCCCCGACGCGGGGAGCGAGATCGTCTATATCGACTTCTCCCGCGACCGCTTCAAGCTGGGCGGATCCAGCCTCGGCCAAATCCTCAACAAGGTCGGGACGGACGCCCCTGACGTGAAGGACGCGGCCTACTTCGCCGCTGCCTTCGCCGCCTTGCAACGCCTGATCGCCGGGGGCTACCTCCTCGCCGGGCACGACATCTCCGCCGGGGGCATGATCACGACGCTACTGGAAATGTGCTTCTCCGACGACCGGCTGGGACTGGAAATCGACCTCTCCTACCTGCCCGAGAAAGACATCGTTAAAATACTCTTCGCCGAGAACCCCGGCGTGCTGGTGCAAGTCAAGGAGTGCCGGGCCGTGTCCTCCCTCCTCGACGAGGCGGGCGTCGCCTACCACTTCTTGGGACGTCCCGGCGAGGCCGGTCGCCTCCGCCTCAAGCAAGGCGAACGCGCGTGGGATCTCGACATTCCCCGCCTCCGCGACCTCTGGTTCAAGACCTCCTACCTGCTCGATCGCCGCCAGAGCGGCCCCGCGCTGGCCCTCGCGCGCTACAACAATTACAAGCGCCACGCGCTGACCTACCGCTTCCCGGCCTCCTTCACGGGCGCCCTCGCCGTCCCGGCCACCCGCGGCGTGCGGGCCGCCGTGATCCGCGAAAAAGGCTGCCAGTGCGACCGGGAGACGGCCTGGGCGCTCCACCTCGCCGGTTTCGACGTGAAGGACGTGCACATGACCGACCTCGTCTCCGGCCGGGAGACCCTGGAAGGGGTCAACATGATCGTCTTCGTCGGCGGCTTCTCCAACTCGGACGTCTTGGGATCGGCCAAGGGCTGGGCCGGCGCCTTCAAGTACAACGAGAAAGCCCGCGTGGCCCTCGAGCGATACTACGCCCGCGAGGATACCTTGAGCCTCGGCATCTGCAACGGTTGCCAGCTCATGGTAGAACTCGGCCTCGTCTACCCCGGCCACGCCGAGATGCCCCGCATGTTGCACAACGACTCGCGCAAGTTCGAGTCGGGCTTCGTCAACCTCGAGATCCCCGAAAATCATTCTGTGATGCTCCACACCCTCGCCGGTTCCCGCTTGGGCGTCTGGGTGGCCCACGGCGAGGGCAAATTCCACCTTCCCCTCGGGCCGGAACGCTACCACGTCCCCGCCCGCTACGGCCATGACACCTACCCGGCCAACCCGAACGGCTCGCCCCGCGCCACGGCCGCCCTGTGCAGCGAGGATGGCCGCCACCTCGCCATCATGCCGCATCCCGAGCGGGCCATCCACCCGTGGAACTGGCCCTACTACCCGTCCGACCGCCCCTCCGACGAGGTCACCCCGTGGCTCGAGGCATTCATCAACGCCCGCCGCTGGATCGAGTCAATGACGAATCAGGAATGACTTTGCTGCAAGGCGCCGCGACGTTCGCGGCGCCTTTTTTATTCGATGCCCAACGCCTTGACGGGATTGAGGCGAGCCGCGCGCCAGCTTTGCCACGAGATGGCAAGGAGGGAGATCAGGCACACGGCCAGACCGGCCAGCGCGAATATCCACCAGTCGAGGACGATCTTCCGCGCGAAATGTTCCAGCCACCGCGTCATTGCCCACCATGCCAGCGGGACGGCCAGCGCGAAAGCCGTCGCTATCCACAGGATAAAACGGCCGTTTAGCAGGCGGATGATCTCCGCGGAGGTGGCCCCGTTTACTTTTCGGATGCCTATCTCCTTCGTCTTTCGCCTGATGACGAAGGCCATGATGATGATTAATCCCATGTTGGCGACCAGCAGGCTGAGCAGCGAGAAGAGTCGCACGAACGATTCGGCCTTCAGCTCGCCGTGATAGATCCCGGCGTACACGTCCTGCAGGAAGGTATAGTCGGCCGGGTAGTCGGGAATGACCTCCGCCCACACGCGGTTAAACGTGGC
>JAISAV010000008.1 GCA_031266545.1 Odoribacteraceae bacterium
GGAGACGTGGCCGTGTACAGGCAGGCGAACGAGTTGATCATGGATATCCGGGAGCGCGCCGGTTACGCTCGCACGACGAATGTCGAAATGCTCACGGAGTCAGACATGCTTCTCAACATCTTGCTGCCGGAGCGCACCCGCGAGTTCGTGGCGGAGGGGAAACGCTGGTTCGACATCCTGCGCGCGTCGAAACGGGAGAACTATAAGTACAAGCAATACTTGATCGAGAGCATGTTGCAGACGGTATCCGCGCAGAATCGTCCGATATACGAATCGAAGTTGCAGGATCCGTTGGGTTACTATTTCCCGATCTACCAGAGCGAGATGGACCAGAATCCTTTGCTGGTGCAGAATCCTTATTACGAGCAGTAAACTTAAAAAGAGTTTGATATGAGAAAGATATTATTTACGATCTTGTGCGTGGCCGGGCTACTCGTGGCCGGGTGCTCCGACCCGAACGAGGGGAAGATGTTTGCCGCCTTGGAGGAGGAGTCGGTCGCCTCTTACTTGGAGAAAGACGGCAATTTCAGCGAGTGGGTCGCGATGCTGAAGGAGGCAGACTTGTACAACGCCATGACGGTCAGGGGAAACCTCACCTGTTTCGTGCCCACCGACGAGGCCGTTGCCGCGTATAAACAACAGTTGGGCCGGGAGATGAGCAAGGAGGACGTGCTGTACTTGGTTCGTTACCACACCTTGTTCGGTTATAAACTGTTGAGTAACGCCTTGAAGAACGGCCGGCTGGTGGATTCCACCGCTGCCGGGAATTACCTGATCACCCGCTTCAGCAGTGACGGGAGCCTGTACGTGAACGACGTGGCGCGCGTGATCGAGCGGGATGTCGTCACCGTGAACGGCATCATCCACGTTTTGGATCGCGTGATCGAACCGGTCTACGAAACGTTATGGGATCTTGTCCGGGAGAATAGCGATTTTTCCATCTTTGCCGCCGCGCTCGAGGTCACGGGAATCAACGACTTGATCGACCGCATCACCTACACGGGTGGCGTTCGTTACTGGGGTACCCTGTTTGCCGTGAGCGACGAGGTCTATAACAAGGCGGGAATCTCTTCGCTGGAAGCGCTGCAAACCCTCTTGGAAGGTGGCAGCGACCCGCGGGAGAGTTCGGATCCCCTCTACCGTTACGTGGCCTATCACGTGCTGTCCGGGTTCTACACGTTCAGCGACCTGACGACCCTGCCTTCAGCCGTGAAGGAGAGGAATATCGAGACGCTGGCCAAGGGATACCTGCTCAATTTCAAGGAGGAAAGGGGGTACCTCTACGTGAACGACACGATTTCCCTGCTCCACACGGATTTGCAGGCGAGGAACGGGGTGCTTCACGAGGCGAGCGGTTATATGCCGCTCTATAATCCCCGCGCAGTGGTCTTTGAATTAGAGTTTACCGACCCGGATTACTACCCGCAATATACCCGTCTGACCCTTTTACGGAACATGGCCCTCGCGGGCACTACGACGGGTGGGGAGAGCGAGTCTTTGACGCTGGAAGATTATCCTTTCATGCGCCTCGTGACGATTCCCGAGGGATCCGGCTCCCTGACTTACAACATCCGTGCTCACTGGCCGGCCTATGATTGCTGGTACGGGGACGTGCTGTACGTCAACTTGGGTTACGTGGGGTCATTTGAATTTGACCTGCCTACCATCGTCAAGGGCAAGTATAGGGTCTCCATCCACCACCAGTGGATCACCGGCACGGGAGCTTGTCAGGTGCTGATGGACGACAAGATCATCGGCGAGATGGATTGCACAAGCTCGGCTGGGGGTACTACCTACGTCGGTTTCGTCCGCAAGACGATAGGTAGCATTACTTTCACGGAGAACGCCTCGCACATCTTGAGCTTTGTTTCGTTGCGTTCCGGGTCGCTTCCGGTAGATAGAATTATATTTGAACCAATAGACTGATTTTGCCATGAAGACACGTACCATAATACAGTGGATGCTCGCGTCGTTTCTCCTCGCGTCTTGCGCGGACCAGTGGAACGACCACTACGAGGCAACCCCCAAGGAGATGGAGGGTATATCGAACGAAACCCTCTTTACATACTTGGAGGGAGAGGCTAATTACTCTGCGTTTGTCGCCCTGCTCAAAGAGACGGGATTGGCCGAAGAGTTAAACAAAAGCAACATTTACACGGTCTGGGCGCCGACGAATGACGTGATGCCCGATCTATCGGGCTATTCCATCGAGGAAAAGCGCTTGATCGCCCGGTCGCACGTCAACAGCATCGCCCTCTACGAGACGAAGCTCTCGGACGGGAAGATGATCAAGATGTTGTCCGGGAAAAACTTCACCCTGACCAAAGAGGGAGATACTTTCTTCTTGGACGCGAAGCCCCTCGCGAACGGGCAGGTATGCAACAACGGCGTGGTCTACGTCTTGGAGGGAGCGATCCTGCCCAAGATGAACCTGCTCGATTACCTGCTGAACAGCGGGGAGACGTATTCCACCTTCCGCCGCGAACTTTTCGCGCGCACGGATACCATCTTCGATCTCGACAACAGTTTCCCGCTGGGCTTTAACGAGGATGGGAATCAGGTATATGACTCGGCCTTTATCTACGATAATCCCATCTTGAACAAGGCCACCATCGGGGACGAAAATCGCGATTTCACGATGTTCCTGCCGAGCGATGCGGTGATAGACGCGGCCCTGTCGAGCCACGCGGATTACTTGAGCCGTCCCTTGTCGGCGTACGACTCGCTCTTTTACATGGACTGGATCTTGCAGGCAGTCTTCTTCGCGGGACGGCTGGAACCGGGCGAGTTGAACACCCCGGGGCCGAATAGCCTTTTCTCTGTAAACAGCAGGGAGTGGCGAACCGACAAGCAAACGCTCGACGAGACGAAGGAGGAGACCAGCAACGGGAACGTTTACAAGGTCGACGTGCTGTACATCCCCCGCAACTTGATCGCCAAGTCGATAGAGTTCGAGTTTGTCAAGACCTATCTCACCGATTTCACGGCGGACGAGCAGGCGCGTTTCTTCACGCTCGCGAGCCTGACGAACGCTTGGTACGACTATCTATGGAACGGCAAGCACTACCTGAGCCACAACTCCACCGGGGAGGGAACCGGCTCCGACGGCGTCTACACGGGGGATCTGTCCGTGAGCGCCATCTTGTTCGAGAAGAACAGGTTTGGCGTCTACGTTCCCGCCACCCTCAGCCCGGGTGATTACGAGATATGGGTATCCACGCGTCCCTACCAGAACCCGACCATCTTGGTGACCTTGAACGGCCGGAGGGTGGGAGAACTTCCCGTAGGCACGGCGCAGACGCACGACGGGGTCTTGCGTACGGTGGGGACGGTGACGATCACCCCGGAAGAGTCCGTTCAACCGATCGTCGTCAAGCTGATGCGTTACAAGGGGGGCGATGGCCGCCTGATCGTGCACGCGTTCAAGATCCAGCCGATGAGTACAGAATATTAACCGTTAGTCATGAATCATATGTTAAGATATATTTACGTGTTTCTCCTCTCGCTGGCCGGGGCAAGCCCGTTGATCGCGCAGGAGGAGATAAAAGGAACGGTGGTAGACGCCGTCACGCGACAACCCGTGGAGGGCGCGTACGTGTTGCTGGGAGTGCACGCCGTGGAGACGGCCGTCGACGGCACCTTCGCGGTGCTCGCGGACGACAAGGTCTTCACGATCGAGGTCAGCAAGCCGGGGTATCATACCGCCTACTTGCAGGCGCTAAAAGGAAAGAAACTTCACGTGAGCTTGCAGCCGGAAAGTACCCTGCTGTATAATCCCGCGTTGCTATTGCCACTGGGCACCGTGCCCGTCGAGCGAAAGGGGGGAACCACCCGGACGCTGGGTCAGGATCAACTCCTCCGCACCGGCGCGACGCCCGACCAGGCCCTGCACGGGAAATTTGCCGCCCTGCGGGTATTAAGCAAGGGGGGGATGCCGGGCGAGGGCGCCTTCGTGCAGAAGCGGGGGATACGTTCGTTCACCGCCGCCAACAGCCCGTTGATCGTGCTTGACGGGATGCCGTACCTGCCTGACGAGGGTGAGTCCTCGATCATCAACGGCTCCTCTCGTAACATGTTCATGCCCATTAACACGAAAGACGTGAAGAACATCTCGTTCCTCACGGGCGCGGACGCCGCCTCTTACGGGTCGTTGGGCGCGAACGGCGTGTTGCTGATCGAGACGGAGCAATCCTCGATACGCGGCACCAGCGTCGAGTTCCACACCGTGGACGGGGTCGGTTTCGTGCCCCGCGCCTTCCCCTTGATGGATCGCGCCGCTTTCGTGAACTACATCAGCGACATCGGCGAGACCCGTTTCTCCGACTTGGAGGCGCTGGTGGGGCAATTCCCCTTCCTGCGCGATGACGAGAGTTACCAGCAGAAATACCGCTACATCTTCGGTTACGATACCGACTGGCAGAAGGAGATCTACTCGCCCGCGCTCTCCACCGAAAACGTGCTGAAGATCAAGGGAGGCGACGCCATCGCCAACTACGCCTTCTCCGTGGGCTATCTCTACGACCGGGGCGTGATGGACTACACGAATTTCAACAAGTACTACACCAAGGTAAACGCCAACATCTCCGTGACGGAGCGTCTCAAGCTCTTCGCCTCGATGAATTTTGACTACAACGAGGGCAGGCTGCACGAGCAGGGGATGAAGCCGCAGACGAACCCCGCCCTGGCCGCCATGTACAGTGCGCCGGTGGTGGGCATACACGCCAAGACGCTGCAGGGGGTGACCACGGGACGTTACGACACGTGGGGCGTGACCACCTTTGGCGTCTCCAATCCCGTTGCCGCCGTGGATGATATCCTGGGAAGCAACCAGTCGCAGGACATTCTCGTGAACGCCGGGCTGACGTACAACCTCAACCCGCGCTTTTCCCTGAACGCGATGGTCGGGTTGTACTACGATTACTTGAAGGAGAGCATCTTCTTGTCCGGGCGGAGCAGCCACGCCGTGGCCCCCACGATGGACGGGATCGCCGAAAACACGGTGCGGAAAGGGGTACAGGAGAATTTTAATCTCTACTTTAAATTCGGCGGCGACTACAGCAAGCAATTTAACGAGGCGCACGCCGTGGAGGTGAACGCCGGGATGCAATTGCTCACGACCCGCCACGAGCAGGACGTCGCCCAGGGGATCAACACCACCTCCGACTTCTACAAGTCGCTGGGGAGCACCACCTCTTTCGGGCGCTCGCTCACGGGGAACATCGAGGGCTGGAACTGGCTGAACTTCTTCGCCCGCGTCGCTTACGACTACAAGGACTTGCTGCGCTTCACCGCGGGCCTCTCCGCGGACGGTTCCACTTCCAGCGGGGAGCGGAGCGGCTACTTCAGCCTTTTCCCCTCGGCGCAACTGGCGTGGAAGCTAAACCACCTGAACGCGTTGAGCGGCTTGACGTGGATGGACGACCTGACCCTGCGCGCGGAGACCTCCTTGCTGGGGAACAGCCGCTTCTCGCCCAAGTTATCCCGCTATTACTACTCGAACAAGATGCTGGGAGAATTGACGGGACTCGTTCGCGCGGGGCTGCCCAACTCGCAGATGAAGTCCGAGACGAACAGGTTGCACGACATCGGCCTCGATTTCTCGGCCTGGGGTAACCGCTTGAACCTCTCCGTCGACCTCAGCAGCGAGGTCACGGATGGCATGGTGCTCCCGAACGCGATCGGGCCGGCCTACGGTTTCGAGTATCGTTACGAGAACGCCGGGAAGTTGCAGACGGACGCCATCGACGCGAGCCTGCAATTCTCTCTCGTCAGGAACAGCGACGTCGATTGGATCGTGGGAGGAACGCTCTCCGCCTATCGCACCATCGTGAAGAGCCTTGGCGACGTAAACGAGCGCCGGGTCGAGTTTTCGGACGGCGCCGTATTGCTCTCGCGGGTGGGGGAGAAGCCCTACTCCTTCCTGGGGTACCGGGCCGACCGGGTCATCGCCTCCCGGGGCGAGGCTGACCGCTTGCTGTTGAGCACCCACACGGGCTTGCCTTTCGAGGCGGGCGACATGCTTTTCCATGACGCGAACCCCGACCAGGTGATCAACGCGAGCGACCGGGTGATCCTCGGCAACCCGCAACCCGACTTCTACGGCGGCTTCTTCACCCGCGTGCGCTACAAGGCGTGGTCGCTCTCCGCCGACTTCACGTACAGCCACGGGAACGAGATCTACAACGTGCAGCGCCGCGGCCTGGAATCCATGTCGACCTTCTATAACCAGGCGCGCACGGCGGAACGCCGCTGGACTTACGACGGGCAGGTGACGGACGTGCCGCGGGCCGCCCACGGCGATCCCAAGGGCAACAGTCGCTTCTCGAATCGCTGGATCGAGGATGGCTCCCACGTGAAGCTGAAAAACGTGACCCTGAGCTACCACCATCCCGCGAGGCTCTGGTTCTTCCACGACGCGCGCTTCTACCTCACGGGGGATAACCTCTGGATTGCGACCAAGTACCTCGGGCAAGACCCGGAATTCGCGTGGTCGTACGACAACGCGATGCTCGGGATCGACCAGGGCAAATTACCGCCGACGAAGGCCTTACAACTGGGAGTACAATTACAATTCTAAACAGACAGGAACATGAAAAGATACTTACACGCGCTGATCCTGATCCCGCTCGCGATCCTCGGCGTCTCGTGCGACGAATTTTTCGCCTTGAACACCGACGACACCTTGACGGAGGAGCAGAATTACACCGAACTGGCCGAGCTGCATAGCGGTTTCCTCGGCGTGGCGGCCACGTTTCACGACGTGGTCGGGCACACGGTCGTCATCTCCGAGCTGATGGGCGACCTGATGACCCCCACCAGCAACGCGGGCGACGAGTACTGGGATATTTTTAACCACGAGGTGAAGGCGAACAACAGCGTCGCCTCCCCCGCGCCCTACTACCGCGCCATCATCACCTGTAACGACTTCCTCCGCCACGCGCTGGAATTTAACGCGAGCAAGCCCGGCTTGATCGACGAGAACACCTTCCACTCCATGCTGGCCGAGGTGATTCGTTACCGGATATGGTGCTACCTCACCCTCGGCAAGATCTATAACGAGGCGATTTACTTCGACTTCTCCATCAGCGACAAGATCGACCTGAACGCCTGCCCCGTCTGGGACCTCGACAAGATCGTCGAGCAGTCGACCCTCATGATGGAGCAAGGCGTGCTGGGCGTCAACCTGATGTTGAAGTTAGACTGGAATCTCGTGATCAAGGGCACCACCGCGGCGTGGAACCTGATGGGCATCAACCCCTCGGCCTTGCTGGGCGAGCTTTACCTCTGGGGAGGGAAGCACGACAAGGCGCTCCTGACCCTGATGTCGCTGGTGAGCAGCGACACCCGCTACGCGATGGCGGAAATCGCCGCCGCCAATCGCAACACCACGTGGAAGAACAACATCATGTCGAGTTCCTCCACGGAGATGGTTTCCGTGATGCCCTACAGCCTCACCTATAATCAGAAGAACATGCTGCCCTACTACTTCTCCAACGTCGCCCCGAACCTTTACTACCTGGCCCCCACCGGGCGACTGAGAGAGATGTACTCCTACTCGGCGAACGGGGACGTCTACCGGCGCCAGGCCACGATCGGCGAGGAGAACGGGCGAGACGTGATCGTCAAGTACCACGCCCCCGGCAACCCCAGTCGCGACTACAACGCGGCCATCCCCCTCTACCGCGTGGCCGACCTCTACCTCATGATCGCCGAGGCGCACAACAAGCTGAGGCTGTTCGGCGAGACGATCGACACGGAGTACCGGGAGATCGCCATGTGCTTCATCAACTCGGGCTTGAAGACTTACTGGAGCGGCTCCAATTTCAAGCAGCCGTTCGGTAATGCGGCCGTCTACGCGACCACCCTGCAGACCAACGCCGGCATCCGCGGGCGTATCGGCGCGGGCAACGTCAACTGGAGGGCCGCCTTGCCCGTCGGCGCTTCCGTCGACCAGACCATGCGTCTCATCGATAGCCTGATCGTCAACGAGACGGCCCTGGAATGTGCCTACGAGGGGAAACGCTGGTTTACCCTCGTGCGGATGGCGCGCCACTGGAACGATCCCGCCTTTATCGCCGATGTCGTCAGCCGAAAGGTGACGGGCGATAACCGGGAAGCGGTACGTCAACGTTTGATGGACGAGGAAAACTGGTTCATCAAGTACGAACATTTACAAGTGATGAAATAAAAAACACCCATGATGAAAAAGTTCACGTATTTACTGATGATCCTCCTGACGCTGGCGTACGTCGCGTGCAAGGAGGAGGTGCTCAAGGAAGAGTCGCTTCTTTCTGACTTGACGGGGACGGGCAGCGGCAACGACGCCGAGCTGCTGGAAAACCCCTACTGGATGTGGGTACAAGCCTTCCCCGGCCTCGTGATGAACGAGGAGGCGAGGTTGCAGGACGAGACCCGCGTGTTCAACGGGATGGACTGGTACGACGCGCGCATCAGCACGCAGCCCCGCGAGCCGTGGTATAGCACGGGCTTGTACGCGCCGCCCGCCGAGGTGATCACCATCACCATCCCGGAGGGCCTCACCACCGCCAACGCGCGGATCGGCAGCACGCACTGCGTGCTCGACCCCAACGGGAAGCTGGAACGCTACCACAACATCATCACGAACCACAGGCTGACGCCGGGCGAGAACAGGATTTACAACTACTTCGGCGGCCTGATCTACATCTATTTCAACTCCGGCACCTTCCCCGAGGGGGCCACCGCCACCGTCACGATCAGCGGCGGGGTGAAATCGCCCGACTTCGTCCTCGGCGAGACCGACGCGACCGCCTGGAAGACGGAGGTGGCCAACTCCACCGTCCCCTTCGCCGAGCTGCGTTCCCCGCGGATCATCCTCATGCTCCCGCTGGAATACCTGCGCACGATCGAGGATCCCGCCGCGGTGATGACGTTCCTGAACGACATGTTCATCGAGGACTACGACACCTACCTCGGCATGTCGGATGACGCCGATGACCCGCTCGACCGCTCCCCCAAGTGTGCTTTCCGCTTCACCATCGACAGGCAACTGTGCGCCGGGTCCGGGCACTCCGGCTACCCGATGATGGGTTCTTGGAGCTGGGGCGGCAGGCTCACGGATCTCTCCGCGCTCAACGGGGGAGAGTGGGGCGTGATGCACGAGATCGGGCACAACTTCCAGATGGGTTCCACCTGGAACTTTAGCGCCCTGGTGGAGGTCTCTTGCAACTTCCACGTCATGCGCTACCTCCACCGCACCAACCGCTGGCGCGAGGACAAGAAGAGCGCCTTCGAGCAAGGGGTCTCCTTCGCCGCCCTCGAGGGGGTGACCAAGTCGTTCGAGAAACTCGACCTGAGCGTCGCCATGACCCCCTTCATGCAATTCGTGCAGGCCTACGACTGGGGCTTTTTCCGCTACCTCGCCCGCAAGGCCCGGCACGCCGAGGCGCTACCGGGCAACGACGACCAGGCCCGGAAGAACTTCTTCGCCCTGGCCGCCACCGAGTACGCCGGGGAGGATCTCACCCCCTTCTTCGACGCGTGGGGCATCACGCTGGGCACCTCCACCCGCATGATCATGGCGATGTACGACCCGATCGCGGCGGAACGGCAAAACTTCTGGAAGCGACAGTTTAACTGGAACGTCTTCCCGAAGGTCGTCACCCGCACGGAAGACGAGCGCGTCCCGGTCATCAAGTTCGTGTCTGAGCGGCCGCTCGACAAGAGCGCCATACCGTGGGAAGTCATCGACTTCTCCGCGCAGGAAACCTCGGGCGAGGGAACCACCGGGAGGGCCGCGCACGCCATCGACGGGAACGACGCCACGTTCTGGCACTCGCCGTGGACCGGCACCGGCTCCACCCTCCCGCAGTGGATTGTCATCGACCTGCATCAAGAGGTCACCCCCACCACCCTCGTCAGTTACAAGCGGAATAACAACAACAACGGTCCCACCTCCGTCAAGGTCGAGGGGCGCCTCGATCCCTCCCAGCCGTGGAGCGATTTCGGCACCTTTGCCCTCTCGGCCACCAACAACGGCGGGCAAAACTGCCCCCTGGTCAACCCGCAAAAGGTTCGCTACATCAAGTACACCGTGCTGGCCTCGCCCAACGGCTATGCGATGGTGCGAAATATCAACATCCTCGCGCTCTTCGAGGATACCGTCCCCGGGAAGATCCCGATAGACCTCGCGCGCGACGCGTGGACGATCCACAGCTTCATCGGTAACCCGCCCGCCGGGAGTGACGCCGCCCAGGTGGTCGAGCGCCTGATCGACAACGATGAATCCACCAGCAGGTTCTGGGGCACGCCGAGCGGCCAGCGTCCCATCTATAACCCGCAGATATGGGTCACCATTGACATGCACCGTTCGAACACCATCACCGAGATCACCCTCAACCTGCGTGGAAACAACAGCAACGCGTGGCTCCACCCGCGCCGCTTCAAGATGGAGGTAAGCAACGCTGATCCCGACAGCGGGCCGTGGACGGAACACTCCGGTGGCGATTTCTACATCCCGTATCCCGCCGCGGGCATAGGAGGGAGTTTCACGGCGAGCGAGCTGACGCAGACGTTCCCCCTCTTGACGCCCCTTACCGGGAGATACGTCAAGCTGACGTTCATCGAGGGACAACCGAGAAGTGCGTCCCCCGCCCAGGAGGCCGGCGGCATGTCGCTCCGCAAGTTCAGGGCGAAAGGCTACGCCGACGACTGAAGCGCGTCGCCGCCAGCATGAATAACGAGGGAGGCTATCCGGTGACGGGTAGCCTCCCCGCATGTTTGGTGGCAACGACGCGCTCGTTGGTTTGATGACCGCGCGTGACAAAAAGAGCATTCCACGGGATATTTATTATCAAATACAGCAATTTCATGCTTGCTTTATTACATTTTTCGTCGTAGATTCGCGGGTGAAATTTATGGAACAAATGAACGAATAAACAAATAGTACGATTATGAAAAACAATGTAGGATTAGAGATGGATTTAGTGAACCCGGTAATCGCCAAGTTAAACGAGCTGCTGGCAGACTA
>JAISAV010000102.1 GCA_031266545.1 Odoribacteraceae bacterium
TGCGTCGCCGGGTTCGGCTTGTCCATCAGCCCGCCCTCGCACGCGGCCAACTCCTCCATCACGAAGCGGAGGAACTCCTCGTTGGAGGGACGGGTCGTGTACCCCGCGAGCAGGTCGCCATCCGGGTCTAACACCTCCCTGACGATGGGCACCGGCCCGTAGCGAAGAAACAATTCCCAGTAGAAATAGGCGCGCAGGAAGCGCGACTCGGCTTTGAAGTTCATCTTGTCCCGTTCGTAATTTTCGACGGACAGGTCGGCGGCCTTGGGTACGGCATCAATGTTGCTCAACAGCATGTTACACTTGCGGATAGCCCGGTAATAATGCTCCCAGGTATCTGTCAGTTCAGGGGCGCCGCTGTTCGCGTAATAATTACCTATGTTAAAACTTGTCCGCACGCCCCCGGCCGTGTAGCTGGTATGCGCGAGATCGGTAGCGGCGTCCATCCACGAGCGATTGATGCGCCTGGCGCCGTGTCGCAAGAAGTTATAGGTATCGTAGTGAAACTTTTCCGCGTTCGTCCACAGGGAGAACACCTCTTTATCCGTCAATTCATTGCTGGGTTGCTTGTCCAGAAAGTCCCCGAAAATGTCCTCGCAGGAGGTCAGCCCTGTCAGGGAGATGAAAGCGGATAGCGCGAAGTATAAAATTGTCTTTTTCATGGCATTATTTTAAAATCGGATGTTAAGCCCCAAGTTCACGGCCTTCATGATCGGGTAACGGTTAGAGCCGTTACTCTCCGGGTCGACTAACCCGTCCAGATGATCCCACGTGACGAGATTATTGGCGTTCACGTAAAAGCGAAGATCGCTCATCGCCCACCGGGAGATGAGCTTCTGGGGCAGCGAGTAACTTAACTCGACGTTTTTCAGGCGGACGAACGAGCCGTTTTGCAAGAAAAACGAGTTGAGCCGCTGGTTATGCGCGCCATAATTATCGTAATGGAGCAACGGGTAGCGGGCGCTTGCCAAATTTTCGGCCTCGGACAGGGCGGGATTCCAGCGTTTCAAGTGATGTTCCTTGACCTTACCGCCCTCCACGAAGGCGAACATGGCCTCGGCGTCATAGTAGCGGGAGACCCCGCTCACCCCTTGAAACATGGCGCTAAAGGAAAATCCTTTCCAGTCGCAGCCCAGCGTGAGGGCGTAAGTATTTTCGGGGATATCGCTGTAACCGATGCACGTGACGTCCCGGTCGTCGATAAACTTGTCGCCGTTCATGTCCACGTACTTCAAGTCGCCCACCCGCGCGTCGCCAAACGAGGAGACCGGGAAATCGGGATTCGCCAGATCGGCGGCCGTGATAAATCCCTCGCTTACCAGCCCGAAATATTGACTGATCGGGTGGCCTTCCTGCTTGCGGTAGACGGTCTTGGAGGCCGGTTCGTCCATCGAGACGATCTCGTTCCGGGCGCGGGTAAAGTTGAAGGCAAGGTTATAGCTGAAATCATCGTTGACGCGCTGGCGGTGGCGCAATTCAAATTCGAGACCTGAATTTCTGGTCTCGCCGAGATTCCCGGCGGCCATGTTGACGCCCACCCATTGCGGGCGGGTAAGGTAGGGCGTGAGGATATCCACCCGGCTCTCGCGGAAGAGGTCGACGCTCCCCTCGATCATGCCGAGGAGGCCAAATTCGACGGCGGCGTTATACTTCCGCGCGCGTTCCCACGTCACGTCGAGGTTCGGGTACTGGCTCTCGTAAATCCCGCCGCGCGCCGAGCTGTTCCCGAACGTGTAGGCGGTTTCCAACTGCGTCCATACCGGCACGTAGAGGAAGCGTTGTGGCGCCTGGTCGTTGCCCACCTCGCCGTAGGACACGCGCAGCTTCAGGTTATCCAGCCAGCCGCTGAACGACTCCATGAAGCGCTCCTTGCTCGCGCGCCATCCCAGCGAGAGGGAGGGGAAAAAGCCGAAACGCTTCCCTTCCATGAAGTTCTCCGACCCGTTATAGCCGAAGTTGACCTCGGCAAGGTAGCGGTTATCATAGGCGTAGGTGACGCGCCCGACTAACCCCTGGTAGCGCCGCGCCAGGTCGGCCTGGTAGCGGTAATCGTTCTGGTTGTAGAGCAGTAACCCGGTCACGTCGTGCACCCCGAACCGGCGGGCGTAGTTCAACGCGTACTCCATGTAAATCTTCATGGTGGTCGTTTGGTTGTTGCCGGCGTAGGACAACTCGGTGTCCGTGTTGTAGGTCGCGAAATTATACTCCCCGTTCTGGTACCCCAGCAGTTCGTGGGTGGCGAAGTCGGCGCGGAACAGGCGGCGGTACCAAGAGTCGTAGTCGAACGACGCCATCCCCTTGACGGAGAGCCCTCGCGTGACTTTATCCAGGCGATAATTGACCAAGAAATTGGTCTCGTTGATGGTGTTGGTCTGGCGATAGAATCCCGCCTTGGCGAGGCGAGCCACGATATTGTTCTGGTTTTGCGAGTTCCCGCCGTACAGCACCTGACGGCTCCCCTCGTCGCCGATCTCGTACGCCACCGGGAATAACCAGCCCGGCGTGTGGTTCAACTCGTAGAACACCTCGCTGTAAGAGCTGTTGTACTCGTTGGAGTTAGGCCCGCGGCGCTCCTCGAAGCGGGTGCCGAAATTGACGGAAGCCGTCAGGTCAGCGGTGACCAGGAAGTCGAGATTCGCGCGAAAGGCGTACCGGCGGTAGCTGGAATTGGACTCGTTGTCATAGGGATCGGTGCTGAAATTCTTGAACAGGCCCTCCTGCTTGTAATGCTCCGCGGAGGCGAAATAGCGCATCCGTTTCGTGCCTCCCTCCACGTTCGCGTTATAGCGTTGCGCGGGGGCGCTTTTCCGCAGCACGTAATCATACCAGTCGACGTTCGGGTAACGCATGGCGTCGATCCCCGACAGTTCCCCGGCGACGGATTGCCGGTACATCTCCAAGTCTCGCGACGAGAATTGCGACGCCAGCCCGTCGTTGGCCAGCGCCTCCTCCAGGAGGGTCGCGGACCGGTACGCGTCCAGGTAGGTATTCTGCCGCGTGGGCGACTGCCATTGCGTGTTCACCGTGAGGCTCACGACCGGCCGCTGCTCCTGCCCTCGCTTCGTGGTGATCAGGATGACCCCGTTGGCGCCTCGCACCCCGTAAACGGCCGTCGCGGAGGCGTCTTTCAGGGTGGATATGGACGCGATGTCGTCCGGGGCGATCTGCGAGAACGAGCGCTCCACGCCATCCACGAGGATCAGGGGTTGCCCGTCACCGGTGAACGAGGCGCGGCCGCGGATAAAGATCAGGACGTCGTCGCTGCCGGGGGCGCCGGAGGTTTGCGTGGTGATCACGCCCGGCAGCTTGCCCGATATGGCTTGCGAGATGTTCGCCGCCGGTGATTTCAGCAATTCCCGGGAGTTGATCTGCGAGATGGCCCCGATGACCGACTCCTTTTTCTGCTGGCCGTATCCCACGATGACCACCTCCTCCAGTTCCTCGGTATTTTCCAGCATCGTGATGTTAAACCGCGAGACGCCTCTCGTCGCGATTTCTCGCGTGACGTGGCCGATGTAGCTGACGCGTAGCGTGGCGGATTCTCCCGTGGTAAGCGTCAGCGTGAAAACGCCGTCCGGGTTGGTGGTCGTCCCGTTGGTCGTCCCCATTTCCAGCACGCTGACCCCGACGAGGGCCTCCCCGTTGGCGTCTTTCACGACGCCCGTGACCACCTTGTTTTGTGCCATCGCCCACTGGCCGATGACGACAAGAAGGGCCATTAAATATAGTTTCTTCATACGTATCGTGTTAAAGATTAGTCTTCATTCAATGCATACAAGTCCAAAATCTCCGCGCCCGACAAGACGCGGTTGTAGATCATCAGGTCGTCCGCGTAGAGCGGCGAGGATCCCCACCACGAGCCGTAGCCAATGTAGAAATAGGAACATGACTTGAGCAGGTTCATGACCGGCGCGTAATTGAAGTCGCTCGCCGCGACCCCGTCCAGCGCGCCCCACGCGAGCGGGTTGGTCTTGTCGTACTTCTTTATGCCGTTGACGTAGATGCCGAAATTATCGTCCTGGACGGTGATGGTCACCATGACCCACTCCTCCGGGGTGATGGCGTTGGTGGCGCCCCCGTCGGGATGGTTACAGTCGAACCAGCCGCCCGTGCCGTTATACCCGAGATAGGCGTTAGGCGTTAAATAGAGGCGTCCGTCAACCCCGTCGGAGGGATCCTCGTCGAAGAACGACCAGATAGCGTCCCAGACGTTGGTATCCAGCCGCTTTACCCACAGGGAGATGGTGGCGCCACTGATCTCCTGATCCTTGAGCGGGTTGTCGAATTTCACGTAGCTGGTCGACGCCGCGCTCTCGAAGCCAAAGTAGGTATGGATAAACGTCGTTTTCCACGCGCTTTCCGTCTCGAACGTGGGGAGCGTCCCGCTGGCAAGGCGTAGCAGCTCGCCTTCCGAGGCCTCGTTGACGACGTTCTTCAGGTTGGACTCGAAGTTGTAGTAGGCCACCAGCCCGCTGTACGAGTCGAAGAGCGCCGACACCTCGGCGGCGGTCAGCGCCCCGTTGTAGATCAGCAGGTCGTCTATTAGCAGGTCGGCAGAACCCCACCACGAGCCGTAGCCGAGGTAGAAAAATTCGGACGACTGCAAGAGGTTGGTCACGTTCTGCCACATGAATTTATCCGCCGTGTTCCCGCCGGAGTCGCCCCACGCGTGCTGCGTCGCGACGTCATACTTCAGCTTGCCGTTCACGTAGACACAGAACCCGGTCGCGTCCACGGTAACGGTCACCATCGACCATTCGCCCACGGCGATAGCGTCGGTAATGCCCCCGTCAGGGTGGTTGCAATCGAACCAGCCGCCCGTGCCGTTAAAGCCGAGGTAAGCGTTAGGCGTCAGGTACAGCCGCCCGTTGACGCCATCGGAGGCGTCCTCGTCAAAAAAGGCCCAGATGGCGTCCCAGACGTTGCCGTCCGGGCGGTTGACCCACAGGGAGACAGAAGCCCCGTAAAGGTCTTCAATCCCCTGCAACGGGTTGTCGAACTTCGCGTAACTGGTTGTCGCCGCGTCGGCAAAGCCGAAATACTGGTGCAGCACGGTGCTTCCCCGCCCGGCGTTGTCCTCGAACGTCGGGGCGGTACCGCTGGCCAGCGCCAATGCCTGTCCCGTCGAGGCCGGGTTCACCTCGTTGGCGAGGTTATTCTCGAAGGTATACCGCGCCAGCAGTTTCGCGGAGCGGTCTACCGGGGGTTCCGGCGGCTCGTTCTGCTGGTTGCCGGCCGGTTCATCCCAAAGGTGCATCTCCATGCAGGAGCAGAAGGCAAGCGTCATCGCGAGGATGACTCCCCGTAGAACGGGGTTTTTCCAATGGATAAGTTTGATCATGGGTTTGTAAATTAGAGGTTGATACTATTTTCGTTTCTTTCCCCAGACCGAGCACCCGCGCGGGTTCAGCCCGGAGAAGAGCAAGGTTTTCTTTTCATTTTCCCAGTCCTGCCCCGTCCACACGTGCAG
Source organism: Odoribacteraceae bacterium (assembly GCA_031266545.1). Classification (GTDB taxonomy): domain Bacteria; phylum Bacteroidota; class Bacteroidia; order Bacteroidales; family Marinifilaceae; genus JAIRKS01. The sequence goes on from JAISAV010000102.1 coordinate 5,471, forward strand.
CGAAAGGGAGAGGCTATCGGTCGTCACGCTCAGGCGATGATCCTCGAAGGCCCAGCGGCCGCTCCACGCCCCATCCAGCGAGCCGTCCTCGCGCAGCAGAAGCCGGCGCGACGTGATCTTCTCGTTACCCCTCAAGAAAATCTCGTTCCTCACCACCTGCCCGGCCTCCAGTTGCCGGTCGGGGAGCGGCGCGTCAAGGACGATCACCTCCCACTCCCCGGGCAGCGCGCTCGCCGCGACCTCTCCCGGCGGCGTGGCGGCGTGACGTTCCGGGGAGGCCACCGGCCACCCGTCCGCCGTCCACCACAACTGCCGCACGTGGAGCACCATCAACTGGTTATAGGGCGACAGCCGCCCTTGATGTGCCATGTAATATTGCCCGTCAACGCCGCGGAACACGGCGCAATGCCCCGTCCCCGCCCACCCGGGATGGTTCTCGAACTGGTAGGGATAGGTCAGCAGCGGGAAGTCGTCGCGCTCCTCCGCCATGTCGTGGCCGGAATAATCGAGGAACGGCCCCCCGGGGGAGGAGGAGCGCCCCACGCGCACGTTGTACGTCGTCATCAGCGGGTCGTAAGAGACGAATAAAAAATATTGCTTCAACTCCGGGTTGTAGATGATCTCCGGCGCCTCGATGTTATTTTTCTTCCCGTCGAAGCGGCGGGCGATGAGGTGTCCCTGGTCTCCCTCGCGAAGGGTGAGGCCGGTCGCGGGATTCAACTGCACCGCGTGCAGTCCCCCGAAATACGACCCGTAATGCATCCACTGCTCCCCGTTGTCCGGGTTCACCACCACGCTGGGGTCGATGGCGTTCATCACGTCGCCTGTCGTGGTCTTCACCACGCGACCCTTTAGTTCCCAGGGACCGGTGGGCGACGACGATTCGGCCAGCCCGATATAAGAGGTCTGTCGCCCGAAGGCCGAGACGCAATAGTATAGCCGGTATTTATCCTTGTACTTCACCGGGTAGGGCGCCCAGATGTTGGAGGCGCCGCGCCCCCCGCTCTCGTCGCGTACCCACGCCGCGGCCTCCCGCGGGATTTCCGGGAAGGCCCAGCCGACAAATTCCCAGTGCACGAGGTCTTTCGACCTACGGATCTGCACGTAACCGAAAGGCAACCCCTCGCGCTTGACCTCCGAGCTGTCCATCCGGAAAATCGCGTCGGTAGAGTATATATAATAGGTGTCGCCGTCGACGAGGCAGGCCGGGTCGTGCACGTTGTACGTCCCCCACTGCCGGTAAAACTTCATGGCCGCCACGCCGGAATAGTCGTCCGCCCACGGGTTGGGACTATCCACCGGGCTGAAAGGTTGCGCGCCCGCGGGCAAGCAGGCGACGAGAAAGAGGAAAACAATAAAAATCGGTCGTCTCATGGTGGTTAGATTACAGGGTTATTTGTGTCTCCAAAATTAAATACTAACAAGTGTATCATGGTGGATAAACGAATATTTAAGGTGGACAAATGTATTCCTTACGAAAAAGAATCTTCCCTCGCCTCGCCCGCCCCTCCGCGAAAGGAAAATTTCACGTACATTCGCGTAAATAACCGACACGACCCATGAAGAAACTAACCGCTATCACCCTGTTACTCTCCTGCCTTGCCTGCCTCCCGCGTGCGGCGCTGTCGCGGCAGCAAGGTCTCCCGTCCCGGTACGTCTTCAGCGCGATGACGGTGGACGACGGCCTCCCGCATAACTACGTCGACGATATCTACAAGGATAGCCGCGGCTTCCTCTGGATCTCCACCGGTGGCGGGCTGGTCCGTCACGATGGCCACGACATGCTGCTCTTCAACACCGGCAGCGCGCCCGTCTCGCTCAAGAGCAACGCCGTGAAGAAAGTCTGCGAGGATGATTTCCGGCGCCTGTGGGTCATCTCCTCCGGGGGATTGGACGTCATCGACCTCTTCACCATGCACAAGGATCACGCGCTGGCCCGCTGGCCTGCCGTCGACCACGCGCGCGACCTCTCCCTCGTCAACATCTTCAAGGACAAGAAGGGCAACCTCTGGCTGCACGCCAGCGAGATCATCTACAAGATTTCATTCGACCCCTCCGGCACCGTCCGTCAGGTCGACTCGACCGACCGGCGCGACGCTTCCCCCTTCACGACCCTCCGCGAGGTCGACGGGACGATTTATGCCGCCTACAACGGGAAAATATTTACCGTCGCGGCCAGCCTCACCGGCGGCCTGACCCTGCAACGCGCCTTTACCCCCGTGGACTTCGGCGACGACGTGCACGTCTCCACCCTCGTGAAAAAGGAGAACGCCATCTGGATCGGCACCGAGAATGGCCTCTTCCGTTACAACCTCAACAACAACTCGCTCGACGCCTTCGTCCACGACGAGCGCGACCCCGGTTCCATCTCCCAGAACATGGTTACCGATATCCTCGTCCGCGACGACGGCCAGTTGATCGTGGCCACGTTGCTGGGGCTGAATTTCTTTGACATCTCCAGCGATACCTTCGAGCGCGTCTCCGCCGGGGACGATCGCGACGGGAACACGCTTAATAATGACTTTATTAACTGCCTCTTGGCCGACGGCAACCTCCTCTGGATCGGCACCGAGGCCGGGGGTATCAACAAGATGGCCTTCCCGCGCCTCGCCGTCCGCGCCTACGTCCACCATCCCGACGACCCGGGGAGCCTCTCCAAGAATCTCGTCAACGCCATCCTCGAAGATCATGACGGTAATCTCTGGGTCGGTACCATCGAGGGCGGCCTTAACTGCAAGCGCGTGAACGAGGAACGATTTACCCGCTACACCGCCGGGCGCGGCAATCTCGTCCATAATTCCGTCAGTGCTCTCGAGGAAGACGACCGCGGGCGCCTGTGGGTTGGCACGTGGGGCGGGGGCATCTCCGTGCTGGACGCGAACAAGTCGCCCGCCGTCACGCTCGAGAATATCACGCTGGCCACCAACTACGTGGGCATCCTGCGGCACGACACCCTCAACGACGGCACGTGGATCGGCACCAACCGCGACATCTACTTTTACGACGCCCGCGCGCGACGCGTCCGGCAACCCCTCTCGCCTCGCCTCACGCGCAACATCCACGGCACGCTGGGATCCCTGATCGACCGCGAGGGGCGCCTCTGGCTCGGCACCACCGCCGGGTTGCTCGAGATCGACCTCTCCACGCTCGACGAGGCACGCGAATGCTGCGATGCCGCCTTTTTCGCGACGGGCGACCAGCGCTTCGACCGCACCTTCCTCCCCAAGGTTAGTTGCCTGCACGAGGCGCACGACGGCGCCATCTGGCTCGGGAGCGACGGCTACGGGATATGCCGCCTCGTCGGCGACCGCGGGAATCGCCTTGACCGCGTCCTCACTACCTCCGACGGCCTCGCCAACAACACCGTCTTCGGCATCCTCGAGGACGAGCAGGGCCTCCTCTGGATCAGCACCGCCCGCGGCCTCTCCTGCTACAACCCCGCCTCCAGTCTCTTCGCCAACTACGTCAAGGACGACGGCCTGATCAACAACCAGTTCTACTGGAACGCCGCCTACAAGTCCCCCGCCAACAAGCGCCTCTACTTCGGCGGGGTCAACGGCCTCACCTCCCTCGATCCCAATCAAGAGGTGGCCGCCGGGGAGCGACCCGCCGTCACCTTCACCCGCCTGCAAGTCTCCAACAAGACCATCTCCCAGGGCGGCAACCGCCACCTCCGCGAGGACATCTCTTACGCCCGCCGCGTCGATCTTCACGAGGGGGACAACTCCTTCTCCATCGAGTTCTCCGCCCTCGACCAAGACAGCCCCTCCACCGTCGTCTACGCCTATCGCCTGATCGGGTTTGACGATCGCTGGATCACCGCGGGCGCCGCACGCCGCTTCGCCAGCTATACCAACCTCCGCCCGGGCGCCTACAAGTTGCAGGTCAAGAGCATGTCCCGGGGAGAGGACGCAACCGGTAACGTCGCCGAGATGGAGATCGTCGTGCACCCCTTCTTCTACAAGACCGCGTGGTTTATCGCCCTGCTCGTCTTCCTCGCCGCCGCCCTCGTCCTCCGCGTCTACCGCTGGCGCGTGAGCGCGTTGAAGCGCCAGCAAAAGATCCTGCAAGAAAAGGTGGAAGACCGCACCCGCGCCCTCGAGCAGCAGAAACAACTGCTCGAACGCCAAGCCCTCGAGCTGCAACACCAGAACGACGCCCTCAAGAGCCAGAACGAAAAGATCTTCTCCCAACGCGGCCAGTTACTCGAGATGTCGGAAAAGGTGCAGGAGGCGATGGCCGACCGCGTGGATTTCTTCACGAACATCACCCACGAGTTCCGCACCCCCCTCACGCTCGTCACCGGCCCCGTCGAGCGCGCCCTGAAGCTCAGCACCAACCCGCGCGTCATCGAGCAACTGCAACTCGCCCGCCGCAACTCGAAGCACCTCCTCTCCCTCGTCAACCAACTGATGGACTTCAGGAAAGTCGAGTCGGGCAACATCAGCGTCAGCCTCAAGAGTGGCAACCTCCCCGCCTGCCTCCACGAGATCCTGATCCCGCTGGCCGCCCTCGCCGCCGAGCGGCACGTCACCGTGCGCGAGGTCTATCACCTCGACCCGCCCACGCTCTTCTTCGACGAGGAGGTCATCCACAAGCTGATCACCAATCTGGTTGCCAATGCCATCAAGTTCACCCCCGACCACGGGCGGGTCACCCTCTACGCCCGCACCCTCCCCGGCAAGCGGAGCGGCAAGGAGAGGCTCTACCTCTGCGTCCGGGACTCCGGCACCGGCATCAAGGAGGGTGACCTCGCGCGCGTCTTCGACCGCTTCTTCCAGTCGAGGGGCAACGTCCCGCGCCCCGTCCCGGGACAGGGTGGCACGGGCATCGGACTCTACCTCTGCAAGAGCCTCGTCACGCTCCTCGGCGGCACCATCCGCGCCAAGAACAACCGCGGGCGGGGCGCCTCCTTCCGCGTCCTCCTCCCGCTCGCCCGCGGGAATATCTCCGTCGTATCCGCCCGCGTCGCCGCCCCGCCCCGTACCGTCGCAGGCGACCCGGAAAACGATCGCAGGCGAAGGAGCACGATTCTCGTCGTGGAGGACAACGCCGACATGCAAAACTTCATCGTCTCCATCCTGCGCGATCACTACCGGATCGAACGCGCCGACAACGGCCAACAAGCGTTGGATATCCTCAAAAACAAGCACGTCGACCTCATCATCAGCGACCTCATGATGCCCGTCATGGACGGGCTGGAACTCTCTCGCCGGGTCAAGGCCGACTTTTCCATCTCGCACGTCCCCTTCCTGATGCTCACCGCCAAGTCGAGCGATGAGGCGCGCGTCGCCAGCTACAAGACCGGCGTCGACGACTTCCTCACGAAGCCCTTCGACGAGGAGATGCTCCTCGCCCGCGTCCACAACGTGATCGAGCGACGCGAGGAGTACCGCCGCCGCTTCTCCCCGCGCGTGGCGCTGGACGAGCTAAACGTGAGCGAGGAGAGCGCCGACAAGAAGTTCCTGCGCCGGGCCGTGGAGGTACTCAAGGCCAACTACAAGAACCCCTCCTTCGACGTCGGGGAATTCGTCGATGCCATGCAGGTAAGCAAGAGCCTGCTAAACAAAAAAATGCAAATCCTCGCCGGACGACCCGCCGGTCACTTTATCCGCGACTACCGCCTCGGCACCGCCCGCGAGATGATGCGGAAGGAGGTCGACCTCACCATCTCGGAAATTGCCTACGCCGTCGGCTTTAACGACCCGAAATATTTCACCCGCTGCTTTACCCGACACTTCGGCGTGGCCCCCAGCCAGCTCAAAGAGGAGTCCGTCGCAAACGACGAGCCACCGGAAACCCCAGATACGACGGGGAACGGTCTTAAGGACTGAAGGCCCAGTGTAGTGGTTAGTGGTTAATGTTTGGGAGAAGGGCTAAAGGCCCGTTGTAGCCCAGCCCAATGCGTTGCGTTGGGTAAAGGATACGCCTTCTATTCTGCGCCCCGAAATGGCAGTATGCTTATTTTCAATACGCTGCCCCTTCAGGGCGCAATGCGGCACGACATATCCATTACCCAACGCGATGCGCTGGGCTAGGTTATGGCGGGCCTTCAGCCCTTAACTTGATGACATTGCACCCTATGTATAATGAACCCCAAAAGTTAGACAAAAACTTTTGGGGTTCATTTTACTTTGTGGAGTAGCCTTTTTTATCTTCCTCTCCGGCGCAGCCACACGAGCAGGCAACTCGCTAGCAGGAGAAGTGGGAATAGGCCCATGAGCATGTACTTGCTTACCTTCACGTTAAAACTGGTAGCGGTAAACCTGTTGTCAGGGGGAGTCGGGCGACGCACGTCGATCGGCACCTCGTTGTCGGACATCCAGAAGAACGATCCCATGATCAGGTTGTAGTTCGCCGCCGGGACGCGGAGGCGCTGGATGCTAATCTCCCCGTTACACAGGCAATCGGCGTCGCCCGTGATCAGGATACGCTGCTCCTTGCCGTTCACCTGCCGGGTCAGGGCCAGCGCCGTCGGGTAGGAACGGGCCACCTCGCCGATCGCCGGGTTAAGGCGCACCGTGTCGTCGATAAAGTTGGTCGTCTCCAACTCGTTCCAGCTATCCAGCGTGTCGCTCACGAGCAATGGGGTCACGGTGTATCCCTTGTCCGTCACGTACTCCAAGCCCACGCAGCCCGGCATCGTCACCACGTTACCGCGGTTATACATAACATCGTAGATGTACGAGATTTCTTTCCCCTCTTTTGTTAAGCGGGATTGGATAAAATCCGGTTGGAAGTTGTTCTGGTTGGCGCCGCCCCCGGCGAGGCTAAGTCCCCCGTAGGAGGGCGTCGCGACGACGGCCCCGGCCGAGGACATGGTGGTGGGCTTTTCCTCCTTTTTCTCTTCCTTTTCCACGTGCTTCACGAGTTGTCCCGGCATAAACCGCA
>JAISAV010000197.1 GCA_031266545.1 Odoribacteraceae bacterium
GTTCCGGGCGTGGCGCGAGGCGGACGAAGAGCGCGGGCGCTACGTCGAACGGGCCACGCGGGCGTGGGAGCAAGCGGGAACGGGCGACGAGGCGGACGTGGAGCGGGCGATCGCGCGCTTTGACCAGGCGCGTCGCGTTGAGGACATCGGCTCGCGGGCTTCTCCTCGCCGCGTGACCGGCCTGATGGGATGGGAAAGAAAAAAACCACTGGTGAAAGAGAGCCTCACCAGTGGATAAAAAAGAAACAAAAAAGTTATTAAAAACCTTGTCGGGGTGACAGGATTCGAACCTGCGACCCTCTGCTCCCAAAGCAGATGCGCTACCGGGCTGCGCTACACCCCGAAAAATGTGGGCACGAAGGTAACGAGAATTTAAACAAATTACAACAGGGGCGCGATAAAGAATTTGCCGCTTTTTCTTATTCTACCCGCTCCTCCAGCAGGGTGAGATAACACTTGAGGCCGGGGGAGTGGCGGCGGAAGAGGTTGTTGTCATAATAGCCCACTTGCCGCGGGGCTATTCGTTCCAGCCACGTTCCCGGGAGCACTTGCTCTGCCGGGAGGCTCGACACCAGTACCGCGGGCAACGGGCACGAACGGGGCGCCGCGCCCAAGTCCAGCGGCAGTATCCGCCGCCCCGCCTCGTAGACCAGTTCCGGGCGCAACACCTCGCCGGCGGGGTGATAGAAGGGCAAGCCTTGAAGTTCCCCGGACTGTCGCACGAAACGGATGCTATTCACCTTCGGGTTGTTAAACGTGTCGGCGAGGTGGGAAACGAGGAAACTCTCCGCGAGGATCATCATCACCATCATCCCCGTGAACACCTTGAGCGGCTTCAACTTGATCCCTCCCGCGAAGATCGACAGCGACACCAGCAGGAAGAGGGCGGAAAAGAGAATATACAGGGACAGCCCCAGCCGGGCATAAAACAGCACGTACAGCATCACCGGCATGCCGAGGCTGATCAGCGCGGGCAGGAAAGCGTTCAACCGGAAGACCACCTTGTCCACGCGTTCCAGCTTGTTATCCCTCACGCGCAGGAAAATATCCAGCACGTAGTGCCCGATCACCAGCGCGGCGGGGATCAACACGGAGGGGAGATAGCGCATGCGCTTGCCCGGGAAGAGGGTGAGCAGCGCCAGCGCCAGCAGCAACCACAGCACGGCCAGCGAGTACTCCTTCTTCAAGGCGATCCGCCCGCGCATCCAGCACCAGCCGCACAGCCCGGTCAGCAGGAAGAGCGACCAGATGCCCGACTCGGTGAAGAAATGCCAGTAATAATACCACGGGCGGGCGTTACATTCCATGAACGGCCTGATCATCTCCCCGGAGCGGAGGGCAAGCAGCAACCACGCGCCCCCCGTCAAGAGGGCCGCGAGAAACATGAGCACCGCCGGCCACCCCTTGTGCCGGAACGAGGGGCGGTAGAGGACGACGAGGGCGATCAGGAAAGGCAAGAAAAGCGTGTAGAAGAGTTCCAGTCCCCTGGAGAGAAACGCCAGCCCGAAGAGGATCCCGGCCATCACGAAATCCCACCAGCGCGTGCTCGACGCGACGGCGGCCCGGTAGAAAAAGAACAGCGCGCCGAGCATGAAAGCGTACCCGTGGCTATACCCGTCGACCGTCCTCCCCATCATCACCATGCTAAAGCTCGTGGCCAGCACCAGCGCCGAGAGCAGCCCGAAAAGCCTGCTCCGCGTCATGGAAACCGCCAGCAAGTAGAGGGCAAAGACCGCCAGCACGGCCATCCCCCCGTTCACCGTTCGCTGCAAGATCAAATTATCGGGGCTAACCCGTTCCACCAGCGCCGCCGTCCACGACGGCAAGGGAGGTTGCCCCACGCGCGACTCCCCGTTCAAGGTTGGCGCCGCCCAGTTATCGTACTCCACCATTTCTCGCGCCGTCGCCAAGTTGCGGGCTTCCGGGCCATTCACGTGAACGGCGCCGTTATTCACGAAAAACGCGAAGAAGCAAACCGTCAGCATGAAAAGGAAATGAACCCCGTTCTTTTTCTGCATAATCTCAATTTTTATAATAAAATACCCTCGTCAACCGTTATTCACAATCAATAGAGAGGCTATTTCACGTTCTGAAGTGCAAATATAGAAAAAATTCAAGCAACCGGTCGCGTATTTTACAAGTAATTTCTTTCACCCATTTTCGCTTTTTCCCGTTTTATTCACAAAGGGGGATCGCTCCCCTTGCAAACACACTCTAATACGTCCTCCCGGTACCCCTCCGCACGATCTCCCCGATTGACGCGAAGGACTGGATGGGAAACCACCCCGCCGGGAGGACAATTTTAGGGTCGGGACGTGAATTTTAGATGAAACATCGATGAAAAAGAACTACGAAGAGTACATCTACCGCTTATCGCGGGACGAGTGTACAGAAGAGGAGAAGCAAGAACTCGCGGGCTGGATAGAAGAATCCGAAGAGCACCGGCGAGTGTACGATGAGGTCAATTCCATCGTCCGGGACAGCCCCCGGCTACGGGGACGCGAACGACTGGACAAGGAGCAAGCGTGGCAACGCGTCAGGCGGAGGACGAAAAAAACCTCTTCCCTGATGCGCCTCGCGCGCCTCGCGGTGTCGATCTGCCTGCCTTTTTTGATCGTAGTGATTTACCTCCTCTCGCGCCCGGGCGCGCCGGAACCGGTCAACCACGAGAACCTCCTCATTGAACCGGGAACGACGAGGGCCACGCTTTACCTCTCTGACGGGCAGAGCGTCCACCTGGGAGAATCTCGCGAGGCGCCTATCGTCGACCTTCGCGCGGGCAGCGAGATCGCTTTCGACGAGGGCACGAATACCTTAAATTATCACGACACCACCCGCGTCGCGCGCGCTAACCCGGCCACCCACAAGATCATCGTCCCGCGCGGGGGAGAATACCCGCTGACCCTCCCCGACGGGACGAAAGTATGGCTGAACGCGGAGACGGAGATCTCCTTCCCCCTCGCCTTCGGGCCGGGGAGCAGGGAGATACACCTGCGCGGCGAGGCTTTCTTCGAGGTGAAAAAAGAGCGCGGGCGCCCCTTCATCGTGCACGCGCGGGAAGCCCGCGTGGAGGTGACGGGCACCTCCTTTAACCTCGCCTGCTACCCGGGCGAGGCGCTCGTCACCACCCTCGAGTCGGGATCCGTCTCTTTCATCACCGACCACCACGCGCGACGCCTGGCGGAAGGCGAGCAAGCCACGTACAACCCGCGCACCGGGGCGATCGCGGTGGAGAAGATAGACGTGAAATACCACTCCGCGTGGCATCACGGCCGCTTCCACTTCTACGACACGCCCATGCGGGAGATCGCCGAAAAGCTGGGACGCTGGTACGACGTGCGTTTCGAGTTTGCAGACCCCTCCCTCGAGGAGCTTCGCTTCTCCGGGGCGGCCCTGCGCGCCAAGCCGATCGAATTTATATTAGAATTGCTGGAACACACGCGCTCCCTGCAATTCACCACGTTACCGGGGCGGGTCGTCCGGGTAGAACAGAAATAAACGAAAACGGGGAAGGCTGGTACCCTTCCCCGCGACTTCAAAATAACCTCTCCACGAGGGAGAGCATTGTTAAACTAAAGGTTACGCGAAATTATGAAAAAAAACTCACAGTACGGGGGACTTCCCCCCGGGAAAAGTGGAAGTAAATTTTGGAAAGCGATGCGACTACAACTCATGATCCTCCTGCTCGCGCTCGTGCAACTGCACGCGACGCCCGCGCGCACCCAGCACCGGGTGACGATCGCGGTCAAGGAAATCTCCATTGAACAACTGATCAAGGAGGTGGAACGACTATCGGGATGCGTCGTGGTCTACAACAACGACCAGCTACGCGGGCTTCCCCGGCTCTCCATCCAGCTCTCGGACGTCACCGCCGAGGAGGTATTAGACCAAGCGCTACGCGGGAGCGGTTTCTCGTGCCAGCGCGTGGAAGAATTCCTGGTGATCCGCCGCGCCGTGCCCCAGGCACAACCGCCCCGGAAGGTAGAGGGCCGGGTGGTTGACACGGGCGGGGATCCCGTCCCCGGCGCGTCGATATCCGTCAAGGGTACCACGTCCGGCGCCACCAGCGACAGGGAGGGCCGCTTCACGCTCGTCCTGCCCGCGACGGGCGACGTCACGTTGCGCGTCTCGTTCATGGGCATGAAAACGCTGGAAGTGAACGTGACGAACGAGCAGCCGCTACGGATCGTCATGGAAGAAGAGGTGCACGACATGCAAGAGATCGTCATCACCGGCGTCTTCACGAAGGCGAGAGAGAGTTACACGGGTGCGGTCACCACCATCACGGCCGCGGAGTTGAAGAACTTCGGGAACAGGAGCATCCTCGCCTCCATCCGGAACATCGACCCCAGCTTCAACATCACGGAGGACATCGAGTACGGTTCCGATCCCAACCGCCTGCCGGAGATTACCCTCCGCGGGCGCGCCAGCATGGACGTGAACGTCCGCGGCCTGCAAGATGACGAGGCGAGGCGCGGGACGAACGCCCCCCTGTTTATCGTGGACGGCTTCGAGGCTTCCCTGCAACGGGTCATGGACATGGACGACCAGCAAGTGGAGTCCGTCACCATCCTGAAAGACGCCAGCGCGACGGCCCTCTACGGCTCCCGCGGCGCGAACGGCATCGTCGTGATCACCACCAAGCGCCCGCTGGACGGGGAGATGCGCTTCACTTACAGGGGCAATTTCAACATCGAGATCCCCGACTTCTCCTCCTACAACCTGATGAACGCCCGCGAAAAACTGGCCTACGAGCAAGCCGCCGGCATTTACAACAGCAGCGACCCCGCCATCCGGCAAGAGTACAAGGAACTCTACAACCGGCGCCTCATCGAGGTCGAGCGGGGGGTGGACACCTACTGGCTGAAATACCCCGTGCACACGGGCCTCGGGCAGCGCCACAGCTTGCGCGCGGAGGGGGGCAACGAGCGCTTCAAGTACGCCGCGAGCCTCGGCTACAACAACATCACCGGCATCATGAAGCAATCGTACCGGAACACCCTCTCGGCCTCGCTCCTCTTCCAGTACGCCTTCAAGAAGGTAAAATTCGTCAACGACCTCTCGCTGGGCTTCAACAAATCCTCGAACTCTCCCTACGGCGAATTTTCGGACTACACGTTCCAGAATCCCTACCACGCGCCGTACGACGATGAGGGGCGCCTGAAGAAGATGTTAGACAATGGCGCGATGGGGAGCAACTGGGTGACGGGCAACCCGCTATACAACGCCACGTTATCGTCGACGAGCACCACGGGCTACACCTCGATACGGGACAACTTCTCCATCGAGTGGCAGATCCTTCCCGCCCTCCTCGCGCGGGGACGCGTCGGGATCACGCGGCAGCTCGGGCGCGGCGACGAGTACCTCTCCCCCGACCACACCAGCTTCGACAGTTTCACGGGGGAGGACTAC
>JAISAV010000093.1 GCA_031266545.1 Odoribacteraceae bacterium
GCGTACGCTACCCCGATCCCGCCGAGATCGGCGATATTCTCGCCGAGGGTCAGTTTCCCGTTCGCGTTCAGGCCGGGCAGCACCTCGATCGCGTTGAAATGCTCCACCAGCACCCGCGCGCGAGCCTCGAAGCGGGCGGCGTCTTCCGGCGTCCACCAGTCGCGGAGGTTCCCCTCCTTGTCGAACTGCCGCCCCTCGTCGTCGAAACCGTGCGTCATCTCGTGGCCGATCACCCCGCCGATGGCGCCGTAGTTAAAGGCGTCGTCGGCCCTCATGTCGAAGAAGGGGTATTGCAGGATGGCGGCCGGGAAGCAGATCTCGTTGTTCACCGGGTTATAATAGGCGTTCACCGTCTGCGGGGTCATCATCCACTCGCTCCTGTCCACCGGCTTCCCGGCCTTCGAGAGCATGTAATCGTGCATGAAGTGGCTGGCTCGCTCGATGTTCGCCCAGTAGGAGTCGCCCTTGATCTCCAGTGCGGAATAGTCCCTCCACGCGTCGGGGTAGCCCACCTTCACGATCATCACGTCGAGTTTCTCGAGCGCCCGCTCCCGCGTCTCGTCGCTCATCCACGCCAGCCCCCTGATTCGCTCGCCGAGGGCCACCCGCAGGTGCTCCACCAGCGCGATCATCCGTTCTTTGGCGGCGGCGGGGAAATGCTTCTCCACGTAGAGTTTCCCCACGCGCTCGCCCAGTACGCCGTCGATGGTAGCCACGGCGCGCTTCCAGCGGGGGCGCGGCTCCTGTTGGCCGGAGAGCGTCTTCCCGTAAAAGTCGAAATTCAGCGCCTGAAAATCGTCACTCAAGTACGCGGAGGCGGAGGAGAGCACTTTCCATTGCAGGTAAGAGCGTTGCACCCCCGCGGGCGTCTCGTTGAGAATGGCGGCCGCCTCGTGCAGTGCCTCCACCTGTCCCACGTTCAACTCCCTCAAGCCAGGCAGGCCGAGGGCGTCAAAGTAGGCGTTCCAGTCGATCCCCGGCGCGAGCTGCTGCAACTCCTCCACGGTCATCTTGTTGTAATTGGCCCGCGGGTCTCGCAACTCCACGGCGCCCCGGGCCGCGGTGGCGAGGCGCATCTCGACCTCCATCACGCGGGCAACCGCCCCGATGGCCTCCTCCCGGGAGAATCCTGCCAGCTCGAATACCCCGGCGACGTGCGCCCGGAAGGCTTCCCGGATCCCTCGCGTGTACTCGTCTTGGTCGAGGTAATATTCCCGTTCCCCGAGGCTCAGCCCGCCTTGTCCCGCGTGCACGATATTCATGCGGCTATCCCCGGGGTCAGCGTCGACGTACACGGAAAAGTAGGGGCCGAACCCGGAGCGCTGCATCAGGGCGACGAGCGCCAGTCGTTCCTCCTTCCCGTTCGTCGCCGCGATCCGCTCCAGCCAGTGGCGGACGGGCGTGCCCCCCTCCGCGTTCAACTTCACGCTGTCCATTGCCACGGCGTACAGGTCGCCGATCTTGCGCTCGTCCGAGCCTTCCGGCGCGCCACTCCCGGCGGCATCCTTGATCAACGCCTCGAGCCGTTCAAGGTTCTCCTCGTCCAGCATGTCGAACGAGCCGAAGCTGGCGTACTCGCCTCCTAACGGGTGCTTGTCTATCCAGCCACCGCAGGCGTAACGGTAGAAATCCGTGCCCGGCAGGGCCGTCGGGTCGAGGTTCGAGGGGTCGATCCCACTCGTTAGCACGGTTTTCTTCTCGTTGCACCCGCCCAGCATCACCGCGGCGACGAGGCACGATATGTAAAGTCCTTTTTTCATCTTGATGATCATTTCGTTAACACATTGTTTCATCGTGTAGGGAGGGGGATTCGCCGTGGCAAGCCCCCGTCCCGTTCCCTTTCAATACTTGTCACCAAAGCGGTTGCCGTAAAGCTTGATGAGCTTCCTGTCCATCCACGAGCCGCGCATGTTGCGATCGACGATGGTGCCGTCGGGGCCGACGAGCACGCAGGCGGGAATGCCCTGAAAATTATAGACCTTCACCATCTCCCCGAAAGGCTTCAAATCGGAAGCCTGCGTCCACGGCATCTGCTCATCCTTCACGGCCTTCAGCCAACTCTCCTTGTCCGCGTCCATCGAAATGCTAACAATCTCGAACCCGGCCGGGTGATACAGCTCGTAGACCTCCTTTAGGTGAGGGATGTCCGCCCGGCACGGGCCGCACCACGATGCCCAGAACTCCAACAACACGTATTTCCCCTTGCCGGCGTGATCGGATAACCTTACGGGGTTCCCCTCCGGATCCTGTAGCATGAAATCCGTGAACCGTGCGCCCACGGCCGACCTTTTCACGGCGTTCGTCTCCTCGATCGCCTGCTGATAAAGCCCCGTGGACTTCACCTCCGCGGGGAAAGAGGCGAGAATATCGTCCATCTCGCCGAGCGTGAACAGCCCGTCATGGATAGACTTGTACCCGATATTATCCAGAAAAACGTAAAGGCCGACGGCGTTGTCCCTGTTCCGCGCGATGAATTGCTTTACCCACCCGGTTAGCCTGTCAGTGGTAGCATCGAGCTTTGCGACCCTTGCGATCCCCTCGGAGATGCGCATCGTCCCGCGTGCCTGCAAATACTCGTCATAATCTTGGTACCTAACCGCCTTCTCCGCCAGCGAGGCGGATTTCTCCCCGACATATTCCGCGTACAACTCGTGCAGGTGCGAGCCGGTGACGCGCACCTTGGAGTAATCATAATTCCCGTCGTACGTGGCCAGCGGGATGCTGTCCAGCATGGCCTCCACCAAGAACACCCCCTTATCCACGAACAGCGGGACAATCGGGCGAAGTTCGAATTCCCGTTCGTCGCTCTCGAAGAACTTTATCGTGAGCAGGGTGGGCGCGGCGAGTTCTCCTTTAAACTCGAACCGCCCGTTCTTGATCACGGCGCTATCAATCGCCACTTGGAAGAGTTCATCCTTTCCAGTGAGTAGTTGGACAAATCTCCCCTCCGCCCCCTTGATCTTCCCCTTGATCACGTACCCTTCCGGCCCACCTGCGGCGGCCAGAGAAAAAAACACTGCCAGCAGAAGCGGCAAAAAACAAAATTTCGTTCTCATACTACAACTATTAAATAAATACTAATCATTGGGTGGGGGGGGACTCGCCGTGGCAAGCCCCCGCCCCGTGCCCTTTCAGTACTTGTCGCCGAAGCGATTGCCGTAAAGCTCGACGAGCTCGCAGTCAAGCCACAAGCCGCGCGCGTCGCTGTGGACGATCGTGCCGTCGGGGCCGACGAGTACGCAGGTGGGGATACCGAGGATGCCGTAGGCGTCACCTATTCCCTTGAAGGCTTTCTCGTCGTTGAGTTGCGGCCAGGGCATTTGCTCGTCCTCCAGCGCTTTCAACCACGCAGCCTTGTTCTCGTCCAGCGAGATGCTGACGATGTCGAAGCTGGCGGGGTGGTATAGCTCGTAAACCTCCTTCAGGTGAGGGATGTCTGCCCGGCACGGGCCGCACCATGATGCCCAGAATTCGAACAGCACGTACCGCCCCTTCCCCGCGTGGTCGGAGAGACGGACCGTGTTACCGCCCGCGTCCTTCAGCATGACGTCCACGAACCGTGCGCCGACGGCCGTCCGTTTCACCTCGTTGACCTCGGCGGAGACCTGCTTGTAGTACTCCGTCGCTTTCATCCCCGGGGAGAAGGAGGCGAGGATCTCGTCTAGTTCGGCAACGGTAAAGGGGCAATTGTTCACGGACTTGTACCCCGTGTTATCCTGCAAGGCGTAGAGGCCGGCGGCGTTGTCCTTGTTCCGCGCGATAAATCGCTTCACGTGACCGGTCTTGTCGACGGCATCGATCTTCTTCACCGCCGCGATACCCTCGGAGACATGCGCTTCCGTTTCAAAATATTTCAGGTAGTCGTTGAATGCCTCCCTGTAGACCTTTGTCGCGGCGGTTTTCGCTTGATCGTACTCCACGTAGAGATCGTGCAGCCGCGGGGCGGTGACACGCACCTTGGAGTAGTCGTAACCCTCGTCGAACGTCGCCAGCGGGATGCTGTCGAGCGTGGTCTCCACCTTTACCCGCCCCTTGTCGACGAACACGGGGATAATCGGGTGGGAGACGTAATCATCGCTATCCACCTCTCCCCGCTCGCCGGCGGGGAGGATTTTCAGCGTGAGCAACCCGGGGACGGCAAGCTCTCCCTTGAACTCGAAACGCCCGTCTTCCCGGATCAGCGTGCTGTCGATGGCGATCTTGAAAAACTCGTCCTTGCCCGTGAGCAGGTGAATGCTCTTTCTTTCCGCGTCGGCGATTTTACCCGTGATCACATAACCCCTGGGAGTGCCGCAAGAGGCGACGAGCAGCGCCATTAGTAGATAAAGTGTTGTTTTCATGATGAATTATTTTTAATAATTCTGTATCAAGTTGGGATTGTTCCCCGTCGCGTTCCGCGGGAACGGGAAAATCCACAGCGGCGAGTCGGGGCGCAGCTCGTAGTCCACATCGAGGATCGTCTTGCGGATCGTCGCCTTGTAGGCATCCTCCGTGTTCCACCGCTTCAGGGCGATAAAATGCTTCGGCCCGAACCATGTTTCCGTCCGCGTGATGTTTTTCAGCAAGGCGAACGCATCCGCTACGTTAGCGGCAACCACGGGCGTGTAAGGATCCACCCGCATCTCCCGGATGCCGTTCAAAATCTCCATCGCCCCGGTGAGATCCCCGTCCCGGAGCCTGCATTCCGCCTGCACCAGATACATGTCCACCGTCGTCAGCCCGCAAGAATTAAGATACACCGCATCCGCGAGGAGCACCTCGATCGGCAACCCGTACAAGACCTCGCCATACCAATTATCCTTCCCCACGGTATTATGAAAAATATTCTCCTCTTCGAAAGCGGCGCTCATCTCCGGGGTAAGCGCACAAATCAACAGCGATACGGCACCCGCGAAAAACAGATCCTCCGCACACTGCAACCTCGGGCGATTGAAAAACATACCAAGCTCGTTGGTCTCCCAATCGTAGTCGAGGATCAGGCACTCGCGATGATCCTCCAGTGTCCCCTGGATCGCGAGCGAAGCCATTGCCGCCCTCTCCGCACCCTCAAAATCCCGCATCGACATCCGCACCATCGCTTCCACGGCGTGGGCGAACGCCTTCCCCACCCGCATCAAATTCCTCGGCTTGTCGAGAAGGCTGTTCAAGGCAAATGCCGCCTCCAAATCCTCCAGAATAAAATCATACACCTCCTGTACCGAACGCTTCCGGTTCGGCACGGCCAGCACATCATCCTCCCTCGCGTATGGCACGCCACCGTCAGTCGCTGCCGTCGCCGGGTCATAAGCCTTCGCATAGACATTCACCAGCAAATAATGAAAATAAGCCCGCAACACGTAAGCCTCCGCCTTCAGGCGCGCGGCCATCTCCCTATCCCCGACAGCCTCGTCCACCTTCAGCAACACCGGGTTAGCCACCTTACCGATAATCGAGTAACACTCCTCGTAGATACCGTCAGAGGCCGTGAGCGCCGCCCGCTTTCCCTCCTCGTCCCACGTCAGCAATACCGACGCCAGCGTCTCCACCGGCGCGCTAATCGTATTCGGCACGTCCGTGATAGTGGGATAAAGATCGTTAACCAGTACCGAGAGATTATTCATCTCCAGTTCTTGGAAACCGCCAAACTGAAAATTAAGCAATTGATCCAGATGCGCCACCTCCTCCAACAGGTTCTTCCCCTTCGGATCAACATCCGTGAACTTCTCGCAGCCGGTAAATATCACCAGCAGCATGCACGCCATACAGCATATTCTCGTTTTCATCTTGCATCAAAAATTAAGATTAATACCAAAAATCCAAGAGGAGGGCGTCCGCAGTGACCCCGTCTCCGGGTCAACCCCCACCTTATTTTTCACCCACAAGTATTTCGGGTTATCCAGTTGCACGCGCACCGTCGCATCATGCAACCCGAGTTTCGCCAGCGTCGACTTCGGCAAATCGTAACCGAGGACGATGTTCCGCACCTTCAGGAAATCCGCCGGGTGCACGTAAATATTCGTGTACGTCGTCTCGTCCCCGATGGAACTCGCCCCGTAGCGCCCGATTCCCGGCACGTTAGTGTCGAGGTTATCCGGCGTCCACGCATTCAGGAAATAAGCGGGAATCACCCCGTACGACACCTCAAACACCGGCTCCGCCTGCAGTGCCCGCATCTTGTGCCCGCCATAATAAACCGCCAGCACATTCAGACTAAACCTCTTGTACTTGAACTGGTTCTCCATTCCCAGCACCCACTTCGGATCCGCCTGCCCGGAATATTCCAGCGCATTGATACCCATCAGCAGGTCCCATACATCCACGTTACCCTCCGACGTGTACCACGTCGGCTGCCCCGTGTTGTCAATCCCCGCGAAGCGGTAAGAAAAGAGCGCGCTCGCCGGGTATCCCACCTTAAACGGCGTGTCGATCAACTCGAAAGCCCGCGTCGCCTGTATCTCCACGTGCGTGATCTTATTCTTGTTATAAGAAGCCGACAACTGCGTGCTCCACGAAAAACCATCTTCCCCTCCCCGCATCCAGTCGCCCGCGAGCGTCAGCTCCACGCCGTTATTCTTCAGCGAGGCCACGTTCATCGCCATTCCCGTGAAACCCTTGCTGGGATCCAGCGTCTTTTCCGCAAAAATATCCCGTCCCCTCTTGTAATAATAATCCACGCCGCCTCGCAACCGCCGGTCAAACACGTGAAAATCCACGCCAACATTCGTCGTCGCCGTCTCCTCCCACTTCAGTTCCGGGTTGGCGGGACTATCCACCCGCGACATCGGCAGCAATGTCCAGTCATTCAACAGCGAGGCCGTGGCCGTCATCCGGCTCGTTGTCCCCTGGTAAATGTTCCCCGTCACCCCGTGACTAAACCGCAACTGCAAGAAATCCATCCCGTTCACGTCCGCCATAAAAGCCTCGTTATGAACATTCCAGTTCGCCCCTACCGACCACAGCGGCTTGCCGCGGAACTTCGTGTCCAGCCCGTACACGTCGGCGTAATCCTTCCTAAACGAACCGAAAACACTATACCGCTCATCAAACGCGTACGTCGCGTTGGCGTACCCCGAGGCATAACGATGCAGTTGCTCCGCCATCGGCCCGAGCGCCTGTGTGATGTACTCGTTATAAATCCACCGCTTGACCGGGAAAGTCCGCGCGAAGAACGTTGAATACGTGTACTCGTTCAACTCTGGAAAATTAACGGCCGTCGTGGCGTGCGACTGCAACTGGTCATCATACCCCAGCAACGTACCGCGTTCCCCCACGCTCCTAGTCTGCCTAAACTCCGTCCCCGCGATCACGTTCACCGCGTGCCTGCCAAACTCCCGGTTAAAATCCACCTGCCCGCGCGCCGTCCAATCCTCCGACCGCTCGTTCACCGTCGCCAGCATCCCGCCGTTTTCCGGGATCATGTAGCGATACGCATCACCCGTCCCCGTCTGATCCGGCACGGTGTACAGGTTCCGCGCGAAGCGCATGATATAACTCTCCGCCTCCGCGTACGAACGCATTGACCGCCGTTCCGTTTCGTAAACAAAGCGCGTGTTCGCCGTCAGCCCCGGCAACACCCGAAACTGTAGCTCCCCGTGATAACGCGTTGCCCGTCGCTCGCTCCTCGCTTGGTCATACGACAGTTCTTCCAAGTGATTGAATTTCATCGAGCGCAGCCCCGGATCCTCCTCTGGAAGCGGGTTATACATGTTATAATCCGAGGAAGAATAATAAGCATATCCCCCGTCGTCCTCCAGCAAGCGGAGGTATGCCGGCACGTTAAACGGGTTCGTCGCGAACTCGCTATTACTCCTCTTCGCCTTCCCCACGACGCTATTCACGCTGAAATTCACCGTCAACCACCGCGTCATGTCATACGCCCCCTTGTAAAAAAGCGTGAACACCCCATCGCCCGCCTCGCGGATCCCCGCGTTATCGTGCCGGTAGTTCAGCACCAAGTTCGACTGAAACCTCTCCGACCGCGAGCGCACCGCCACGTTATACTGTTGCACGAAACGATTCAACAGCGCGTGTTTCTCGTACTCCCGCGCGAAATTATTCCGCTTCAACCCCTCCATCTGTCGATCCAGTTCCTCCCGCGTAATCTCCCCCTTCGCTAAGCGGTAATAAGCGTATCGCACCGGCGACACCGCCTCGTACGTGTCGATCGCGTTTTCCGTGGTACCGACCGGGTCGTACACCTCTCCGTCGTTGTCGAAGAAGTAGTAGTGATAATAATCCGATTCCACCTTGATCTGCTGCTCGGGGGTCATGTAGAAATTGTGCGCATAGTCAAGGTCACGTTTTTGGAAGATAGTGAAATTGGCCGACACGTCGACGCTGATGCGGCCGTAATCTCGTGCTTTCTTTGTCGTGACGACGATGATACCGTTCGAGGCGCGCGCACCGTAGATAGCCGACGCTGAGGCATCCTTTAGTATGGTGACGCTCTCGACGTCGTACGGGTTAATATCGTCAAGCGAACCCTCCACGGGAAGACCGTCGACGACGAGCAGCGGGGAGGTAGAGGCGTAGAGACTGCTGGCGCCGCGAATCGTCATCTTGCCATCATAGACGGTCAGCCCAGCGACGCGTCCCTCGAGGTTGGTGCGGAGGCTGGGCGTGTAGCGATCCTCGAGGGCGGCGGCGGAGATGGTGGTCACGGCGCCGGTGGACTTCTCGCGAGCAAGGGTCTGGTAACCGGTCACGACCACGTCTTCCAGCACGTTGACCTCATAATCCAGCATGACATTCATCACGCCCCCGGTGTATGGAACTTCCCGCGTCTTCATGCCGATATATGAAAATACCAGCACGGGATGATCCGTTTTGTCTTCTACCAGGAAGGTAAATTTCCCGTCACGATCCGTTGCCACTTTCTTGTCCGTCTGTTTTAACCAGACGACGACACCCGGCAAGGGTGCCTTCTCCGTGTCGGTCACGACTCCCGCGATGGTCGTCTTAGCGCCTTGCATCCCTCGGGATGCTTGCGCGTAAGCGGAGATACCGATGCCTTGAAAAGCTATCAGCATCATTGCAGCATAAAAATAAACTCGTTTCTTTTTCATAAACAGTGGTTTTAATTAATCTCATCAACAATAGTTTTCGTCAAAATGTAGGCTATCCCTGACCGGGGACGTTTCCGGCCGGGATAATATTAGGAGCAAGAAAGGCCATCCCGGTGAGAGATAGCCTGTGTGTATTTTTATCGAAAAAATGCTTGTGCCCAGCGCATGGAGCGCACGCTAAATATAAGGAGTCCCCGCATAACCCTCTCCCCAAGAAAGACTGGCTAACATTCAAGTTTCGGGTGTTAGCGATGATCATTTTTCTTCTTTTTGAAAGACTCTGCATGTGAATAATCATTTTGTGTCGTGCAAATTTTCCTGCAAATCTAATGAATATATATTACATGCAAGAGAATTTTGAAAAAAATTATCACGCCTCCTATTTTTTTATAAGCGGAACCTATCAGGAAGTTTACAATTGCTGAATATCAGTATGAATATAATGCGCATCGAGGAGAACAATTCGCTCGTTCTTTTCAGAAAAATCATGTATCTTCGCGACTTCAAAAAGTAGAATCTATAAAAAACGGAAAAGTGATTACAGTTACGGGTTTAGAGATACAATTCGGGAAGAGGACGTTATTTCGGGACGTGAATTTGAAGTTCACGCCGGGGACTTGCTACGGGGTGATCGGCGCGAACGGCGCGGGCAAGTCGACGTTCCTGCGGATCTTGAGCGGGGATTTGGAGCCAACGCGCGGGTCGGTGTTTTTCGGGCCGGGGGAACGGCTCTCGGTATTGAAGCAAGATCACTTCGCGTTTGACGAGTGCACGGTGCTGGAGACCGTTTTGCGCGGGCATGAACGGCTTTGCGAGGTGATGCGGGAGAAGGACGCGATTTACGCGAAAGCCGATTTCTCGGACGAGGACGGGATGCGCGCGGCAGAGTTAGAGGAGCAGTTCGCCGGCATGGACGGGTGGAATTCGGAGAGCGACGCGGCCAGCCTGCTGAGCGGGCTGGGCGTCAGGGAAGAACTTCACGGCACGCTGATGCGGGATGTGAGCGGGAGGGATAAGGTGCGGGTGCTGCTGGCGCAGGCGTTGTTCGGGAAACCGGATAACTTGCTGCTGGACGAGCCTACGAACGACCTGGACTTGGAGACCGTGATGTGGTTGGAGAATTACCTGTCAAATTACGAGAACACGGTGCTGGTGGTCTCCCACGACCGCCATTTCCTCGATGCAGTGTGTACCCACTCGGTGGATATCGACTTCGGGAAAGTGCAGTTGTTCGCCGGGAATTATAGTTTCTGGTACGAGTCGAGCCAACTGGCGTTGCGTCAGGCGCAAGCGAAGAACAAAAAGGCAGAGGAGAAAAAGAAGGAGTTGTTGGAGTTTATCGCCCGGTTTAGCGCGAACGTGGCCAAGTCGAAACAGACGACCAGCCGCAAGAAGATGCTGGAGAAATTAGACGTGGAGGAGATCTTGCCCTCCACGCGAAAGTATCCCGGCATCATCTTCACGCCGGAGCGGGAGGTGGGCGACCGCATCCTCGACGTGCGGGGATTAAGCAAGCAGGCGGACGGGGAGTGGCTCTTCCGGGAGGTCGAATTCACGGTGGAGCGAGGGGACAAGGTTATTTTTCTCTCCAAAGACCCGCGGGCGATGACGGCCCTGCTGGAAATCCTCACGGGGAACGCGCGGCCGGACGGCGGGAGCTTTACCTGGGGGGTAACGATCACGAGCGCTTATTTGCCGTTAGATAACTCCGCCTTTTTCGAGACGGACATGACGCTGGTGGAATGGCTGGGACAATATTCGACGGACACCAGCGAGACGTTCCTGCGCGGTTTCCTGGGGAAAATGCTCTTCTCGGGCGAGGAGATTTACAAGCGGGTCAAGGTGTTATCGGGCGGCGAGAAGATGCGTTGCATGATCGCCCGGATGATGCTGGCAAACGCCAACGTGCTGCTGCTGGACTCCCCGGCCAACCACCTCGACCTGGAATCGATCCAAGCGTTTAACAACACGCTGGTGAACTTCAAGGGAATTATCTTGATGAATTCTCACGACCACGAGTTTATCCAAACCGTCTGCAACCGGGTGATCGAGCTGACGCCGTCGGGCGTCATCGACAAGCGGATGGATTTCGACGACTACATCACGGACGAGCGCATCAAGGAGCAGGTGAAAAGGATGAGTTAATCCCCTCCTTAATACTTGACGATAGTCTGCCGTATCTCCTTGTTATCATGCTTCAACACGATGATATAGGCGCCGCCGCTTAAGGCGGAGAGATCAAGGGCGCCGGGCGCGAAGGGGCGGATGAGGACGCTCGTTTCCAGCACTTTTGTACCGACCGAATTATAAAGGCGCACCGCCTTCCGGTCGTCCACCTCTTTCCCCATGCGGATATGGAGGGTGTCGACGACGGGATTGGGGTAAAACTCCGCGGCAAGGGTGGTCGTTCGCACCATGATCACGAACTCCCCGCGCGCTTGCGCGTCGAAATTATCGGTAGCGGTAAGGCGCACGCGGCAAAAGCCGTCAGCAACTGGGTAAAGCGTGAGCAGGTGGCCGTCAACGAGGCGAGTCGAGAGCACGTTTACATCCGTGCTGGTGGCCGAATACCTCAACGAGTCATCGTTGTCGATATCGAAGAAATAGTCATCGAGATCTATCGTCAGCGCGTCCCGTTGCTCGAAATAGAATTGAAACGAGACATCCGCCCGGCGCGCGGGAGCAGTATTGTTAAGCGTTCTCCCGACGAAATAACGCGGGAGAGAATAGTTTCCATACTCGTCAACGGCGACAACGGCCAAATAGTACTGGGTACGTTCCGGTATATCGCTGATCGTCGCGAACAAGGTGTCCCCGACGGCCAGTTTATGGGTCAGCGTGACGTCGTTCACCCCCGCGCCGGGATTCGCGGGATCGAAACCTTGCAAGGACGACAGGCTCCAAAACACCCGGTAACTGTCCGCGGGAAGATAGTTCTGATCCCGCGTGACGATCCACCAGAGGTCAACGGAGTTGGTGCGCCACGTTGCGTGCGGGAGCGCGGGCGTTTCGGGCGCTACCCCCTCGTCGGACTTCAACGCGAGCAAGGCGTCCAGCAGCCCCGCGCCCATTTTGCCATGATACTGGGGCGGGCTGTACTCGTCGATCGGGCGGGTCGCCTGCAACAACCTTGCTTTTAACATGTCGGCAGTAAATCCCGGGGCGGGGCTACCGAACTTGGCGATGGCAAGGGCGGCCACGCCTGCCACGTGGGGGGTAGCCATCGAGGAACCTACCTTGTAGCCGTAACCGTCGGCAACGCCATGCGGGCTGCCCGTGACAATCGTGCTAAAAACGCCCCCCTCCATGTTAGGCCCGAACGCGGAACGGGTAGAACCTCCCGGCGCCACGAGGCTCACCCAATGGCCATAATTTGAATTAGAGGCGATAACGAAGTCAGGAGCGACATACGCGACCGCGAGGCACCGCGCGTAGGCGGCCGGATACCTTGGGGCTTCGCCCGTCTCGTTACCGGCGGCGCAGATGACGATCCCCCCCAGCATGGGACCGCTCTGCGTCCCGTCGAGGGCGACGCCCGCGTGCTCTATAAAATAGTCAATGGCCGTTTGGTAAGAGGCCGAAAGCGACGCACTGCTAAAACTACACGAGGCGATCACCGCCCCGTTATCGGCAGCGTAGATCCATGCCTCGTCCGCCTTGCGCGTCGAGCGGCTATCGACGTAAGGATCGCCCGTGGAATCGGGAACAAAGGTCTGGCAACTCATCAAGCGCGCGCCGTCCCCCACGCCACTCCCCCCGGCCACGCCGCACCCGCCGATCCCGTTATTATTCACCGCGGCAATGATCCCGGCGCAGTGAGTGCCGTGATCCATCGGGAGAATCTCGCCCGATCCCAGTAATGTGTCGGGAGCGTTAAAATAATCAAAACGCCAGCCGTGAATATCGTCGATATACCCGTTGCCGTCGTCGTCAACGCCCGCCACGCCGTCCCGTTCCGCCTCGTTCACCCAGATATTGGCGGCGAGGTCGGGGTGATGGACGTCGATCCCCCCGTCGATCACGGCCACGATAATACCGGGATCGCCACGCGTGAAATTCCACGCGGTAAAGAGGTTAATGTCGGCGCCCGGCACGGAGTTCGGCAGAAGTCCGAAATTCTGGTAATGGTGTTGCAGCGGCAGGTCGGGATCGTCGAACAGGTAGGCGGGCGTGACGCCGCGGGTAACCGGCGAGGGGAGGATGGGCTGCACGACGTCATTCCCGTGCTGGCGGAGGACGGGAATCATCTCCACCACCTCGACCACCGGCAGTGCGGAGAGGTCGGAAAGCGCGCGGGTGATGGGCCGCGACGTGCCAAAATAGAAATCATACCATAGGTGAAGGCCCGCTGCACGCCGTCGCTCGCGGAACTTGCCGCCGTCCGAGAAGACCCGCTCGGCGCGCGTGGCGCCCCACTCTTGCATCAGTTGATCCAAACCGGGCACCCCCGTCTCCACGACGTCGCCACGGCTGACCACGCGGGGAAGCGTGTCGCGCAACTTCACGCGCGCCCACCCCTCGAGCGTCTCGATAGCGGGCGTACTCCCCGCTCCCGGTTCTGGCCCGGGATCTATCGGCTGCCGCTGGCATCCC
>JAISAV010000075.1 GCA_031266545.1 Odoribacteraceae bacterium
ATCGTTAGCTTGATCTCGTCCGACGTGCGCAGCAACCGCAACACGCGGAAAACGCGCAGCACGCGTAGCACCATGACCGTCGACGCGTCGGTAAATAACGATTCCGGGATGTAGCTGATCAGGACTAAAAACAGGTCGAAATTGTTCCACCCGGAGAGGAAAAACGCCTTGACGCCGCGGCTGGCGATAAACCTTACCGTGATTTCAAAGGTGAAACACGCCAGTATAACGGTCTGCACCAGTTGCACGCCAGCGTGATGACCGTAAGTCTCGACGCCGATCAGGAAACAGTTGACGATAATGATGCCCACGATCGACAATTCGAACCACCGGGCGCCGGCAAGTCTCTCGCAAAGATTTTTGATAGATCGCATGATGATTAATTCCTCGATAGTTACAAAGGTAGTCCCCGCGGGGGAACACGTTACAACACGTTACACCTGAAAGCGTATCGACAATATCTCGGTTTTACATGACCGGCGGGCCTCGATGCAGGCCCGCCGGTTGTTCCTTACCGCGTCACGAGAGGAAGCTCAGCAAGATGCCCGCCGCCACCGCGCTGCCGATGACCCCCGCCACGTTGGGGCCCATGGCGTGCATCAGCAAGTGGTTCGTCCGGTCGTACTCCTGTCCGACGATCTGGGAGACGCGTGCGCTGTCCGGCACCGCCGACACGCCCGCGTTCCCGATGAGCGGGTTAATCTTGTTGCCCTCCTTGAGGAAGACGTTGAAGAATTTCACGAAGAGCACCCCCGCGGCGGTGGCCACGAAGAACGACAAGGCGCCCAGCACGAATATCCAGATCGACTTGGAGGTCAGGAACGTGGTGGCCTGCGTCGACGCCCCCACGGTCAGCCCGATGAGGATCGTCACGATGTCGATGAGCGGGCCGCTGGCGGTGTTGGCGAGTCGCTTGGTCACGCCGCTCTCCTTGAGCAGGTTGCCGAAGAACAACATGCCCAGTAGCGGGATGCCGCACGGGACGAGGAAACACGTGAGTATGATCCCCACGATGGGAAACAGGATCCGCTCCTTCTTCGAGATTTGCCGCGGCGGCTTCATCCGGATCAGGCGCTCCCGCCTGTTCGTGAACAGTCGCATGACAGGCGGCTGGATCACCGGCACGAGCGCCATGTAAGAATAAGCCGACACGGCGATCGCCCCCATCAGGTCGGGCGCCAGTTGCGACGACAGGAAGATGGCCGTCGGCCCGTCCGCCCCGCCGATGATGCCGATAGCGCCCGCCTCGGCGGGATCGTAGCCCAGCGTCAGGGCGATGCCGTAGGCCGCGAAGATACCGAACTGCGCCGCGGCGCCGATCAACATCAGCTTGGGGTTAGAGATCAGCGCCGAGAAGTCGGTCATGGCCCCGATGCCGAGGAAGATCAGCGGCGGGTACCACCCGTTGCGTACCCCGTCGTAGAGGATGTTCAACACGCTGCCGTCCTCGTAGATCCCCACCTTGAGGCCGGGGTAGAAGGGGATGTTGCCGATGATGATCCCGAACCCGATCGGGATGAGCAGCAACGGCTCGTACTCCTTCACGATGGCGAGCGTGATAAAAACCAACCCGATGGCGATCATGAAGATGTGCCCCACCGTGAAATTCGCGAAGGCCGTGTACTCGAAGAACTGGGTCATCTGGTTCCCCACGAAATCGAAGAACCCGGGAGAAGCTTGGAGTGCCATCATAACCTATTCGCCTATGATGATTAACACGTCGCCCTCCATCACGTTGCTTCCCTTGCTCACTTTCAGTTCGGTGACCGTTCCGGCCTTGTCCGATTCGATATTATTCTCCATCTTCATGGCTTCCAGCAGGAGCACCTTCTGGCCGATGTCCACCCGGTCGCCCTGCTTCACGAAGATATCCAGCACCGTCCCCGGGAGCGGCGACTTGATCTGCCCCGTCTTCGCCCCCACCTTGACGGCAGCCCCCTGATCGGTAGAAGGCACGGCCACGGGGCGCATCAATTTCGGGGTCTTGGTTTGTTTCATCTCCCTGTCGACGACCACGGAATAAGGCGTCCCGTTGACTTCCAGCTCGATGTGTTGATCCTCAACGTTATTAATCTCGACCGCGTAACTGGCCCCGTTGATGGTAAACTTGTATTTTTTCATGTTCGTGATTATTTCTTGTTAAAATAAGTGTTAAGCCCGTGAATCTTGGAACTCCACGGGGAGTAGGTGCGCGACACCCGGTTGATCGTCAGCACGGCAGCCTCCTCGTCGTGCAGCTCCGCGCTATACACGTGGATTGCCGCCGCGATGGCCGCGTACAGCGCGTCGCCTTCCGGGCCGGTACCCGGCACCGGTATCGGCTGGCGTTTTTTCTCCCGCTCCCGCGAGCGCCCGCCGGAGGACATGAAACGCCCGCTCTGCCTGTAAATCAGGTAAAGCAGCATCAGCCCGAGGAACACCACGCTCATCGCGATCGCCGCCATCCCGATGCCCAGCGGGTCGGCCTTTCCGATCTGCTCGGCCATCATCGGCTTGCGGTAATGGCGGGCGGCGGCCTCGTCGAGGCTCACGTTCTCGATCCCGCGGCGGGCGTCCAGCGCCACGAGGTCGTACCCCCCCGGTATCTCGCCGGCGATGTACAACTGTCGCGCCTCCGGGCTATAACTAAACGCATCGGCAGAACCGGCGAACACGAGTCGCCGCACCTCGTCGCCCGCGAAATTCAACACGGAGAGGTAACAACTGTCGCGGTGCGACGCGAGAAACACGACGTGTCCCTCGTAAATCGCCACGCTCTTCGGGCGGTAGATGTTATGCACGTCATGCCGCTTCTTGAAAACGTCCACGAGCACGGACTTGTAGCACGCCAGCTCCTTCCCCTCTACCCGCATCAGGTCCACCGTGTTATCCACGCTGTTAATCCCCGCGAAAACGTTATGCTTGTTATCCACCGCGAACAACTGCGGCACCAGCGGGTCGTATGAGTCCCGCGCAGGCTCATCCTCCCGCGCCGCGAGCGACATCGTCGCCGCAAGCAGGCACGTGGCCAGAAACATCCTCTTTATCATCATGCGCGCCATATTATAAAGGAATATTACTATGTTTCTTCGGCGGGTTGCAATCCTTCTTCGTCGACAGCGCCTGCAAGGCCCGGATCACGCGGAAGCGCGTGTTGCGCGGCTCGATCACGTCATCGATAAACCCGTGCTTGGCGGCCGCGTACGGGTTGGCGAACTTCTCGACGTACTCCGCCTCCCGCTCCTTCACGAGCGCGGCGCGTTCCGCCGGGTCCTCGATCGCCTTCAACTGCCGCCCGTAGAGCACCTCCGTCGCGCCGCTCGCGCCCATCACGGCGATCTCCGCCGACGGCCACGCGTAATTGATATCGCCGCGCAGTTGCTTGCAACTCATCACGTCGTGTGCACCGCCGTACGACTTGCGCAGCGTCACCGTCACCTTCGGCACCGTAGCCTCCCCGTATGCGAACAGGAACTTCGCCCCGTGGATGATGATCCCCCCGTACTCCTGCGCCGTCCCCGGCAGGAACCCGGGCACGTCCACCAACGTCACGATCGGGATGTTAAAGCAGTCGCAGAAGCGGACGAAACGCGCCCCCTTCCGCGAGGCGTTGATGTCGAGCACCCCGGCCAGATACTTCGGCTGGTTGGCCACGATCCCGACGGATGTCCCATTAAACCGCGCGAAGCCCACCACGAGATTCGCCGCGAAATGGCGGTGCACCTCCATGAACTCGTTGTTATCGACGATCGAGTGAATCACGTCCTTCACGTCGTACGGCTTGTTCGGGTTATCCGGGATAATCTCGTTCAGCCTCTCCTCGAGGCGGTCGATCGGGTCGTGACAGGGCGCCAGCGGCGGCTCCTCGAGGTTATTCGACGGGATAAAACTCAGCAGCTTGCGGATCAACAGGATCCCCTCCTGCTCCGTCTCGGCAACGAAATGCGTGACGCCCGACTTTGAGGCGTGCACCATCGCCCCGCCCAGCTCGGCGTCGGTCACCACCTCGTTCGTGACCGTCTTCACCACCTTCGGCCCGGTGACGAACATGTAACTGTTCTCCCGCGACATCATGATGAAATCCGTCAACGCCGGCGAGTAAACGGCCCCGCCCGCGCAAGGCCCGAAGATCGCCGAGATCTGAGGGACGACGCCCGACGCCATGATGTTCCGCTGGAAAATCTCCGCGTACCCGGCGAGGCTCTTCACCCCCTCCTGTATGCGCGCCCCGCCCGAGTCGTTCAACCCGATGAGCGGCGCGCCCACCTTCATGGCTTGGTCCATCACCTTGCAGATCTTGGCGGCGAACGTCTCCGAGAGCGAGCCGCCGAACACCGTGAAATCCTGCGAGTACAGGTACACCAGCCGCCCGTCGATCGTCCCGTAACCGGTCACCACCCCGTCGCCGAGGTAACTCTCCTTTTCCAGCCCAAAATCGTGCGAGTCGTGCGTGACGAACATGTCAAATTCCTCGAAACTGCCCTCGTCCAGCAGTAGCTCGATTCGCTCGCGGGCGGTTAACTTGCCCTTGGCGTGTTGCGACTCGACGCGTTTCTCGCCGCCGCCTTGCTTGGCCTTGACCCGGAGGTCAATCAACTCTTTTAACTTGTTTTGTTGTGACATATTATAAGGTATTAGATTCCTGCGTTATCTCCTCGCCGGCCAGCAGCCCCGGGCGCAACCGCCGCGTGCGCTCGCGCGCCTGCTCCTCCTGCCACGCGACGATCGCCGCGTGATTTCCCGAGAGGAGCACCCCCGGCACGTGCCACCCGTTGAACTCCGCCGGGCGCGTGTACACCGGCGGCGCCAGCAAGCCGTCCTGAAACGAGTCCGTGAGCGCCGACGTCTCGTCCCCCAGCGCCCCCGGCAGCAGCCGGATCACCGCGTCGCACAGCACGCACGCCGCCAGCTCCCCGCCCGTCAGCACGTAATCGCCGATCGAGATCTCCCGCGTCACGAGGTGCTCGCGCACGCGGTGATCGACCCCTTTGTAGTGCCCGCACAGGATCATCACGTTCTCCCGCAGCGAGAGAGCGTTCGCCACCCGCTGCGTGAGCAGTTCCCCGTCGGGCGAGGTGTAAATGATCTCGTCGTAGTGCCGCCGCGAGCACAATTCGGCGATCGCGTCGTGCACCGGCTGCACCTGCAGCACCATCCCGGCGTCCCCGCCGAAGGGGTAATCGTCCACCTTCCGGTGCTTGTCGGTCGACCAGTCGCGGATGTCGTGCACGTGAATCTCGGCGATCCCCTTCTCCCTCGCTCGCTTGACGATCGAGTGATCAAGGGGGCCGTCGAGCAACCCCGGCATCACGGTTAAAATATCAAAACGCATATGATAAAAACGGTTCAAAAACGCCAGCGAAGATACGAAGAATTTATCATTCTCGCGCCGCAAAGGGAAAAAATGGTAAAAAGAACGTGCGTTTCCCCTCCC
Source organism: Odoribacteraceae bacterium (assembly GCA_031266545.1). Classification (GTDB taxonomy): domain Bacteria; phylum Bacteroidota; class Bacteroidia; order Bacteroidales; family Marinifilaceae; genus JAIRKS01. Next base: position 5,414 of record JAISAV010000075.1, read on the forward strand.
GGTGCGCCCTCGCCCCCCGTTCGGCCGTTAATTTCGCCCGGTGCGGGCCTTTTTTCGCGCGAAAATCCTACCTTCGCGCAAACATTCAACACATGGGATTAAGCGAACAAGAAGAAGAACGTTACCTCCGCCACCTGCCACTGGAAGAAATAGGGCTGGGGGGACAAGAAAAACTCAAGCAATCCGCCGTCCTCGTCGTGGGCGCCGGCGGGCTGGGATCGCCGGTGTTGCTCTACCTCGCGGCCGCGGGGGTCGGGCGCCTCGGCATCGTCGACGACGACCGGGTGGCCGTCTCCAACCTCCAACGGCAGGTGCTCTACGACACCCCCTCCGTCGACCTCCCGAAGGTGGACGTCGCCCGGCGGAGACTCGAGGGGCTTAACCCGCTCTGCCGCGTGACCACCCACGAGTGCCGCCTGACGGGAGAAAACGCCGATGAGATTATCGCCCCCTACCACGTCGTGGTCGACGCGACCGACAACCTCGCCACCCGCTACCTGATGGACGACGCCTGCGAGCGCCTGCGAAAACCGCTCGTGCACGCGAGCGTGCGGGGGTGGAACGGGCAGCTCTCCGTCTTCCACTACCGGGGCGGCCCCGCCTACCGCGACCTCTATCCCTACCACGAGGGCATCCACCATTTCCGCCAGCCGCTGGGCCTCATGGGTGTGCTCCCCGGCGTGGTAGGCCTGCTGCAGGCCACCGAAGTCATCAAGATCATTGCGGGCCTCGAGGGGGTGCTCTCCGGCAAGCTGCTGCTGGTCGACCTGCTCGCCCCGCGCTTCACCACCGTGAACCTGAAAAAGCCCGCGAACGACAAGGAGTAATAAGCCAAGATATTCGCTCGTGAACATTATCAATGCCATCCACCGAATGGGTGAAAGCCCACTGTCGTGATTAGTAATAAACCTGAGTTCGGGATAAGCATAGCCCGTTAGGGCTTACATTTTTTAATTATGAATTATGAATTATGAATTATGGGGGGCAATATCAATAGAAATCGACAAGCATGTTGGTTGTTGCCC
>JAISAV010000084.1 GCA_031266545.1 Odoribacteraceae bacterium
AGCGTTGTATGGCACGAGAAACAGTAATCATCATCGGCGGGGGACTTGGAGGGCTATTTTGCGGGGCGATCCTTGGAAAAGAGGGATACCGCGTGAAGCTCTTCGAGCAGCATCGCGTGATTGGCGGGGGGCTTCACGAGTTCCGGCGCGGGGGCGTCTCGTTCGAGACGGGGATGCACGTCGTGGGCGCCTTCCAGCCGGACGGGGTGTTAAACCGCCTCTGTTCCTACCTCGGGATCATGGACGATCTCGCCTTGCTACCGGAAGACGAGGATTGTTTCGAGCTTTTCCACGTGGCCAGCGACGGGAAACGTTACAAGATGCCGCGCGGGGCGGATCGTTTCGTCGAGACGCTGGCGGCGGAATTTCCCGCGGAGCGGGAGAATATCCGGCGTTACGTGGACGCGCTGTACGCGCTTTGCGACGAGGTGGAGCTTTACAACCTGAGATTCGACCCCTCTCGGGAGCATGCCGACGATCCCGTGGAGAGCGTGGGCGAGTTCATCGACTCGTTCACGGGGGACGAGCGGTTGCGGCGCGTGCTGGCCTTCTGTAACCCGCTCTACGCCGGTGACCGCTACAAGACGCCCGCGTACATCCACGCGCTGGTCAGCAAGTTGTACATCGAGGGGGCCAGCCGCTTTATCGGCGGGAGCCAGCAACTGGCGGACGCACTGGTGGGCGTGATCACGCGATCGGGCGGGGAGATACACGCCGGGAACGGGGTGACGCACGTCGAGATCGCGGACAAGGCCATCGACCACGTCGTCACGGCGGACGGGACGCAGCACCGAGCCGACCGGTACATCTCCTCGATTCATCCCTCCTCGCTGTTCGACCTGCTCGACCGCTCGAAGTTGCAACGCTCCTACTGGCAGCGGATCGACTCCATCCCCGTCACCTACTCCGCGTTCACCCTCTACCTCCTCTTCAAGCCGGGGACGTTCCCCTTCTTTAATTATACCTATTATTACATGGACGACTACGAGGAGACGTGGACGCAGGACGTCTACACCGGGGAGTCGTGGCCCAGGGGATTGATGTGCATCACGCCACCGGTGACGGGGCGGGACGTTTTTGCCGAGAAGATGATCGTGAACTGCATCATGAACTTCGAGACGGTAAAACGGTGGGAAAACACGACGACCGGCCGGCGAGGCGAGGAGTACGAGGCCTTCAAGCGACGGTGCGAGCGGCGGGTGGTGGAGCGGCTGGAAGAGATCTTCCCGGGGATCCGCGCGTGCATCGAGAGCCTCGACAGCGCCACCCCGCTCACCATCCGCGACTATTACAAGCAGAAGGAGGGCGCCCTGTACGGGATGAAGAAGGACTGTCGCAACATGGCCCTCTCGCGCATCCTCCCGCGGACGAAGCTCTCCAACCTGCTGTTGACGGGACAAAATATTAACCTGCACGGGATACTGGGCGTGCCGCTCACGGCCGTCATCACGTGCGCCGAGCTGGTAGGCATGGAATACCTGCTAAACAAGATCAATAACAACTCATTAAATACCCGACATGAAATTAAAATTGATTTATCCCCGGTGGGAAAAGTTGAAGGGACAAACCACTTTTAACCTCCCCCCGCACGGCCCGGTAGCCTTCGCCGCCACGTTGCCGGGGGACGTGGAGGTCTCCTTCACGGACGAGAACGTGGAGGCCATCGACTTTGACGAGGCATGCGATCTTGTGGCCATCTCCATGATGCTGAGCACGCAGGCGCGGCGCGGCTGGACGATCGCCTCCGAGTTCAGGCAACGCGGCAAGCAGGTCATCTTCGGCGGCATCGCCACCATGCTCCACGCCGAGGAGACGATGGAGCACGCCGACGCCGTTTTCCTCGGCGAGTCCGAGGGGCGCGTGGACGAGTTGCTGAAGGATTGGAAAGAAGGCACCCTGAAGAAGGTCTACAACTACATGATGCGCCAGCCGGCCATCGAGGCGGTAGGCCCCGCGCGCCGGGATCTCTACAAGCGCGAGTTGTACAACCACAAGGGGGTGCAGATGGTCGACCTGTTTCACGCCTCGCGCGGCTGTCGTTTCAGTTGCTACCCGTGCGCCGTCTCCTACCTCGGGGGACGAATTTTTCGACCGAGGCCGATGGAGAAGGTCATCGAGGAGTTGGAGACCATCGACAATAACCGCCTCTTCGTCGTCGACAACTCGTTAGCGCAGAACAAGGAGTGGGAAAAGGTACTCTTCAAGGAGATGATCCCGTTCAAGAAAAAATGGATCAGCCACACGATAGAGGACGACCCCGAGATACTGGACCTGGCCGCGCGGGCCGGGGCGTGGTACGTCTACCAGGCCGTCTACGACACCTCCGACTACATCAAGGAGCGCGTGAAGCGCTACCACGACCACGGGATCGGCGTGGAGGGCACCATCCTGCTGGGATTGGACAACCAGACGGAAGACGACATCAAGCGACTGGTCGACTTCCTGCTCGAGATCGATTTAGACCTCGCCGAGTTCACCATCATGACCCCCTTCCCGCACACGAAGGGGTATGACGACCTGCTGCGGCAGGGGCGTATCTTCGATTTCGACTGGAATCACTACAACGCGGGGCAGGTGGTCTTCCAACCCAAGAACATGAGCGCCGACCGCTTGCAGGAACTTTACGATTACGCGTGGGAATCGTTCTATCGCGACGAATCCCAGGAATCCAAGATGTTCCGCCTCTTTTGCAACGTCGCCTTGCGGGAGATGAACGAGGGCACCTATCGCCCGCGGAACAGGGCGCTGGCCAACCACTCGTTTGGCAAGGAGGTCGTCCGGAAAACGCTTACCAATTGAAAGGCCATGAAAGTATCCGAGAAATACTACGACGAGATCTTTGATTTCAAGGGACAATGGGACGTCCCCTCGCGGTGCGGGCTAAAGATCATCCGCAAGCCGGGCGGGACGTTCGTGATCGTCACCGAACTTTATCAGGACAACCCCGGGACGTCCGTCACCTACGCCGGGCGCTCGCTGGCCACGCAAATATGCGAGGCCAAGGGGCTGGAACTCGCGGCCATCACCTACTTGGAATGCAACCCGGACACGAACTCGAAACTCTCCTTCTACGACGAGGAATATTTCGAGGTGACGTTCCGCGACGCGCCGCCACCGGCCTACCGCTTGCTGGCAAGCGAGGAGGTAAAAGCGCTATTCGACGAATGAACAAGGTCATGAGAGGAGCCGAGATAGAGTACCGGCCGGTCGACGAGATCAAGCGCCTGCAAGAGGAAAAGCTGCGCGAGACCATGCAATACCTGCAAGCGCGCTCGCCGTATTACCAACGCCTGTTCCGCGAGCACGGCGTGGACGCGGGCGCCGTCAGGCGACTGGAAGACCTGCGGCACCTTCCCTTCACCGGGAAAGAGGATCTCCAACGACACGGCGCCGACTTCCTGTGCGTCCCGCGCGAACGGGTGATCGACTACATCACCACGTCGGGCACGCTGGGAGATCCCGTGACTTTCGCCATGACCGACAAGGATCTGGACCGCCTCGCCTACAACGAAAAATTGTCGTTCACGTGCACCGGCACCGGGCCGGGAAACGTCGTCCAGTTGATGACGACCCTCGACAAGCGTTTCATGGCGGGACTGGCCTACTTCCTCGGCCTGCGCTCGCTGGGCGCCGGCATCATCCGCGTCGGCAACGGGATTCCCGAACTCCAATGGGACACCATCCACCGCGTGTGCCCCGACACGATCATGTGCGTGCCCTCGTTTATCCTGCACATCATCAAGTACGCGGAGGAGCACGGCATCGACTACCGGAATTCCAGCGTGAAGAAGGCGGTCTGCATCGGCGAGGGGTTGCGGGAGCAGGATTTCTCGCTCAACCTGCTGGGCCAGCGCATCAAGGAGAAATGGGACATCGCCCTCTACTCCACCTACGCCTCGACGGAGATGGCCACCACCTTCGCCGAGTGCGAGCACGGTCGCGGCGGGCATCATCACCCGGAGCTGATCATCTGCGAGCTGGTGGACGAGGCCGGGAGGCCCGTCGCCAGTGGAGAGGTGGGCGAGCTGGTCGTCACCACGCTGGGGGTGGAGGGGATGCCCCTGCTGCGCTTCAAGACGGGCGACCTGGTGAGCATGCACGCCGATCCCTGCCCCTGCGGGCGCACGTCGGCCCGCGTCAGCCCGGTGGTGGGGCGCGCCAATCACATGATCAAGTTCAAGGGCACGACGCTCTACCCGCCCGCCTTGTTTGACGTCCTCGACAACACGCCGTACGTGGAGAATTACGTCGTCGAGGTTGACCACAACGACAGCGGGACTGACCACATCACCGTCCGCGTCGGCCTGCGCCACCAGCCCGTCGATGACATCGTGAAAGACTTGAAAGACCGTTTCCGCGCGAAGGTGCGCGTGGCTCCCGACGTCGACATTTGCCCCGCGGACGCGATCCGGCGAGTGAACTTTCCTGACACGAGCCGCAAGCCCGTGAAATTTATTGACAAACGCAAAAGATAGCCCATGATAGACGAACATTTTGACGACCTGCGTCCCTACCGCGACGAGGAGATCGCCCCCGCCATGCACCGTGTCGCCGATAGCGAGTATTTCCCCCTGCTCTCCTCTTTCGCCTACCCGGGGCGCGACGTGGAGGAGGTAAAGGCCATGATACGGGGCTACACCACGATCGACGAGTTCCAGTTGCAAGTGATGAAGGTCGTCGCCGAACAGGTGATCGCCCGTTCCATCAGCCGCTTCTCGCACGACGGGATAGAGAAGCTGGACGCGGGCGGGCGCTACCTGTTTATCTCCAACCACCGGGACATCGTGCTGGACGCCCTCCTGCTCCAGTACGCCCTCTACCGCTCGGGGCACCGCACCTCCGAGATCACCTTCGGCAGCAACCTGATGTCCTCCCCGCTCGTCGTCGACATCGGCAAGTCAAACAAGATGTTCAAGCTCGTCCGCGCCGGGAACATGAAAGACGCCTACGCGAACGCCCGGCGACTCTCCGCGTACATCCGCCACGCCCTCGCCGAGAAACGCGAGTCGATCTGGATCGCGCAACGCAACGGGCGCACCAAGGACGGGGCGGACGCCACGGATCAGGGGATCATCAAAATGTTCTACATGAGTTCCCCCCGCGACCCAGCGGACGCGCTGGCGAGGCTAAACATCGTCCCCGTCTCCATCTCCTACCAGTGGGAACCGTGCGACTTGCTAAAAGCCATAGAATGTTATCACTCCCGGTCGGGAAAGTACGTCAAGCAACCCGGCGAGGATTTAAACAGCATCCTCACGGGCGTCACCCAGCCCAAGGGGGAGGTGCACCTGCGCGTCGGCGCCCCGCTCTCCGGGGACGAGCTGGCGCCCCTCGCCGCGCTACCCCATAGCAAGTTCAACAAACAGGTGGCCGCCTTGATCGACAAGCAGATCAACGGGAATTACCGCCTGACGTGCAACAATTACATCGCCCACGACCTGCGCGCCCGTGCCGAACGACACGCCTCCCGCTACACGCCCGCGGAGAAAGAAAACTTCATCCGCCACTACCATCAAGTGCTGGCCGCGGATGTGGAGGATAAAGATCTCCTCGGCACGATCTTCCTGGGAATATACGCCAACCCCGTCGATGCGCGGGCCGCGATAAACGGGGAGGACTAAGCGCTACTTGCGAGGAAGGTTCAGACGTGGTCGGAAGATTATAAAATGTACATGAATACCTCCGGCAGAGCCTAAGAAATAGCACAAGGCATTGGGCAGTCGTGGTCGGAAGATTACAAGGATGACCATAAAAAACCCCGAAGGGGTATTCAGCAATAGCGTGGGGCAACGCCCCACGAATGACCGCCCGATGAATAACAAGCAGGCTGAAAGCCTGCGAGCCAATACAATACGATGCTATCGCTTACGCCCCTTCAGGGCTTGGTGAATAGTATGATCCGGTTCGTGGGGCGTTGCCCCACGCTATTGCCGGACACCCCTTCGGGGCTTTTTTGCATCTTCCGACCACGACTGGGCGTTTTCCCACGCTATTGCTGAACACCTCTTCGTTTTTTTGCATCTTTCGATCACTCGCAAGGCATCACCTCGTTTCCCGTCGGGCACAAAAAATCCGGGGTGGATGCCCCGGATTTTCTATCTTTTGCCAAGTTTTATTTCTTGTCAAGTGTTAGCTCTCGTCAAGCGTTATTTCTTGACTTTTTCCTCGCTGGTTTTTTTCTTGGAGAGGTCGTAGCTGGCCGGCGTCGCGATAAAGAGCGAGGAGTAAGTCCCCACGATCACGCCGATCAGCAAGGCGAAGATAAAGCCCTTGAGCGAGGCCCCGCCGAAGATGAAGATGGCTACCAACACCACGACCGTCGAGAAGGAGGTGTTGAACGTGCGGCGTAGCGTGGAGTTCAGCGCGTCGTTGACGACCGACTCGTCGCCTCGCTTCGTGTAGAGTCGCCGGTACTCGCGGATACGGTCGAAGACCACCACCGTGTCGTTGAGAGAGTAACCCACCACGGTGAGGATGGCCGCGATAAACGACTGGTCGATCTCCATCGAGAAAGGCAACATGCCGGAGAAGATCGAGTAAACGCCCAGCACGATCAGCACGTTGTGCGCCAGGCCCACCACGGCGCCCACGCCATACTGCCACCGCGAGAAGCGGGCCAGTATGTACAGGAAGATGCCCGCCAGCGCAAAAATGACCGACCAGATGGCGGCACGCGTCATGTCCTCGGCCACGGCCGCCCCGATCTTTTGCGACCGTTGCAGGTTGACCTCCCGGAACTGGGCGTAGGTGGTACCCGCGGGGATAAACGCTTGCAACCCCGCGTAGAGCAACGAGTCCACCTCGGCGTCCACCTCGGCACTCAACTGGTCATACTTGTACTTGGTGGTGATGTTCACCTGGTTGGCCGTCCCGAAGGTCTTCACCTCGGGGGCGCTCTCGTAGACCCCTTGCAGGGCCTCGGCCACGTCCTCCACGGCCACCTTCATGTCCGGCGCGAAAGCGACCGTGTAGGTTCTACCGCCCACGAAGTCGATACCCCGGTCCAGTCCCCTGGTAAAGAGGGAGACGAGGCCGATCACGATCAACACCCCGGAGACGGTGTAGCTGATCACGCGTTTTTTCAGGAAAGGATATTTCGTGTCCCTCAGGAAGGAGGCCGTGGCGCGCGTGGTGAACGTCACCGTGTCGCGCTTGCGGGCAAGCCGTTCCAGCACCAGCCGCGAGATAAAGATCGAGGTGAAGATCGACGTGATCAGGCCGATCACCAGCGTGGAGGCAAAGCCCTTGATCGGGCCTTCCCCGAAGTAGTAGAGGATGATACCGGTCAACATCGTCGTCAGGTTACTGTCGATGATCGCGGGATAGGAGCGCTGGAAGCCCTCCTTGATGGCCAGCTTTAGCCCCTTGCCCGATCGCATCTCCTCTTGCACGCGCTCGTATATCAGCACGTTGGCGTCGACGGCCATACCCATCGTCAGCACGATACCGGCGATACCCGGCAGGGTCAGCACCGCGCCGATGGAGGCAAGGATACCGAACAGGAAGAAGAGGTTGGCCAGCAAGGCGATATTCGCGGCCAGTCCGGCGTCCTTGCTGTAGAAGAAGAACATGTAGAGCAGCACGACCACGAAAGCGACCACGAACGACCACATGCCCGATTGGATGGCCTCCATCCCGAGGGAGGGGCCTACCACCTCGTCGGCGATGATGTGCGCCGGGGCGGGCAGTTTACCCGATTCCAAGATGTTGGACAAGTCTTCCGTCTCCCGCTGCGTGAAATTACCCGTGATCTGGGAGCTTCCCCCGCTGATCTCGTTCATCACGTTGGGGGCGGAGGCGACCATGCCGTCCAGCACGATGGCGATCGCGTGGTTGATGTTCTCCTTGGTCAGGCGCGCCCACGTCCTGGCGCCTTCCCCGTTCATGGTCATGGAGACGGTCGGGCGGCCCGACTGCGGGTCGTAAGAGGTGCGCGCGTCCGTGATGGCGTCGCCCTCGAGGGGAGCCTTCCCGTTGCGGGTGGTGATCTTGATGGCGTAGAGCACCGCGTAGCCGTTGGTGGCCTTCATCCCCCACAGGAGGCGGGAGTTACGCGGCAGTAAATTCCTGACCTGCGGTATGGCGAGGTACTCGTTGACCCGGGCGGTGTCCCTCGTCAACGCGTACCCGACGGCGGAGGATCCCCCGTGCACGTCGGGAAGGGGCGGGTTGGGCTGCAGCAGGGCAAACAGCGGGTTTGTCCCCGCGAGGGCGAGCGGGTCGTCGCCGGAGAGGCTATCTTGTTGCCGGTTCAAGGCGTCCATCAGCTCGGAGCCGGTCTCGGCGGGGCTTGTCAACGAGTCGACGGCGGGCGACACGGGCGCGTTCTCCCCGGCGGCGGGGGCTTGCAGCACCTCTCGCGCGCGCAGGACTTCCCGGAGCTTGCCGTCAGCGGCCTCGAGGTACGGGTGGTAATCTTGCTGGTCGTAAGTCTCGTAAAATTCCAGCGCGGCGGTTCCTTGCAACAGTTCCCTCACGCGCTGGGGATCCTTGACGCCCGGCAGCTCGATGACGATCCTCCCGGAGATGTCGGCCTTGCGCACGTTGGGTTGCGTGACGCCGAAGCGGTCGATACGCGTGCGCAGGATATTAAAAGTATTATCGATGGCCCCGTTGGCCGCCTCGCGAATCACGTCCAGCACCTCCTTGTTCGAGGCCCCGCGGTTGATCTTGTCTTCCATCTCGCGCGTGCCGAAAATCGCCGGGGAGGCCAACTGGGCGTTCGGGGCGATCCGCTCGAAGGCTTGCCCGAAGAGCGTGACGAAATCCGTCGGGTCGCTGACGCGCAATTTCACGGCCTCCGCGAGGGCGGCGTTGAAGGAGGGATCCTCGCTGTGGTTGGCGAGGCTCTTCACCACGTCCACCACGTCCACCTCCATGGTCACGTTCATGCCGCCTCGCAAGTCAAGCCCAAGGTTCAGTTCCAGCTCCTTGCACTCCTTGTAGGTGAACTTGGCGACTCCCAGGTTGTACACTACTTCGTTCTGGATGGAGTCCAGGTAGCTCTTTTCCTTGACCGGGTCTCCCAGGGCAAACTCTCTTGCCGCGTTCTCTACTTGCCGTGTCTTGTAAGTAAAAAACAACTGATAAAGACTCACTAACGCCAGTATAATGGCCAGTGACCTAATCGCTTTTTTATTCTGCATATATCGATAATTTTATATTACTTGAGTTTTGTGTCGCAGTTTAGTGCGCGAAAGTATGATATTTTTTTCAAAATAACTACTCATGAAGGAGATACTTTTAAGGTTAATCGTTTATTTTCATAATCGATGACCGCGCGGTATTTCAGCAGGAAATCGCTGCCCAGCAGGCCGGCAACCCTCCGTCGCAAGCGGTCGTGGTACAACGTGTTCACGTACTGCAAGTCCAGCAAGGCGGCGCGCACGTCCTCAAGCGCGTGATCGCCAACGTGAAGTGCGGGGAGGCGCACCAGCTTGACCTCGCCGATCTCGCCGCCGATGCCCCCGGAGCTGATCCCGCGCGCGTCTTCCAGCGGCTCGTGCGTGAAAGGGGTGCCGAGGTCAACGACCGTGATGGAGGCTCCCGTGTCCACGATAAAATCCCCCTCGATGCTCCCGACGGCCACCGTCACGAGGGGGTGATAACTATTCTCGTCCAGCTCGACGAACTCCACGGGCACTTGTATCTCTTTCATGCGGTTAAAATTTGCGCGAACATACGATATTAATCGGTAAATACAGCGGTCGTGGAAAAGAATCGCCCCGGTTTCCCGGGGCGTCTCGTGATCGCGCGGGGAGGTCCCGCTAAAAGATCTTCATGTCGTCCAGCACGTTCAGGGTGGTCTTCACGGCCGCGGCGGATTGTTCCAGCAACGCCCGCTCGTCGGCGGTCAGGTCGATCTCGAGGATCTTCTCGATACCGTTCTTGCCCAAGATCACGGGCACGCCCAGGTAGATGTTCTTCATGCCGAACTCCCCGTTCAGGTAGGCGCATACCGGCGCGACGCGGCGCTGGTCCTTGACGATGGCCTCTACCATCCGCGCGGCGGCGCAACCGGGGGCGTACCACGCGGAGGTGCCCATCAATTTCACCAGCTCGCCGCCTCCCACGCGGGTGCGCTCGATGATCGCTTCCAGCCGGTCCGGGCGGATCAACTCGGTCACGGGGATCCCGCTCACGGTGGTATAGCGCGGCAGGGGCACCATCGTGTCGCCGTGCCCGCCCAGCAGCATGGCCTGGATATCCTTGGGCGAGATGTTCAACTCCTCGGCCAGGAACGCGGCGTAACGCGCGGTGTCCAGGATGCCCGCCATCCCGAAGACCCGGGAGGAGGGGATACGGGCGGTCAAGTAAGCGCAATAGCACATCACGTCCAGCGGGTTGGAGACGACGATAATCTTGGCGTCGGGAGAGTAACGGACGACATTTTCCGTCACGGATTTCACGATCCCGGCGTTGATGGAGATCAGGTCATCCCGGCTCATGCCCGGCTTGCGGGGCACCCCGGAGGTGATCACCACCACTTCCGAGCCGGCGGAGGCCTCGTAGTCGTTGCTGGCACCCCGCAGGTAGGTGTCGTATGACTTGATCGGGGCGGTCTGCCACATGTCCAGCGCTTTCCCCTCGGCAAGCCCCTCTTTGATATCCAACAAGACCACCTCGTTGGCGATCTCCTTCTCCGCAAGCGCGTATGCACACGTCGCGCCGACGTTCCCTGCTCCTACAACTGTAACTTTCATGTTTCTAAGATTTTTAGTATTATACATTCCTTACCTATTCGAGCAACGAAGTTAGCGCGTTTTTCCGTCCCCTCCAAATCTATTTCTTCTCACGCACCCCGAAAAGGCGCGATCAGCATAATTTATTACACGATTACACCCGTTAAGGATACCACGCCGGTG
>JAISAV010000031.1 GCA_031266545.1 Odoribacteraceae bacterium
CGGGTGTCGAACGCCGAGTGGATTAGCTCGTTCACATCCACGACGGGGACGTCGCTGATCATCCAGCGGATTTCTGCCCCGTGCTGTCCCGGGGGCTTGGCCTTCGACTTCTCCTTGGCCTCGTCGTAAAAGTGGATGATCAGCCAGCAGATCATGCTCGTGTCAATCTTGCACGTGGGGTGAGTCTTGGCCACCGGCGCCGGCGTGCGCGTGCTCTTGTGGATGGGCAGGCCCATTTTCATGCGATCCTCGTCGGTGATTCCGGGGCCGTTGGTGAGGTACACCCGGCAGACCTCGCGAATCTGCTTGATGTAGGCCGCGCGCGCCTTGTCCTTCATAAACACGGCGGTGGGGGTACGGGTCTCGGGGCTTTCGGCGGCGTTGTACCTGATCACGTACTGGCTTTGCGCCGTGTTCAGTGCCGTTATCATGGTACCGGGGATACCCCAACCGCTGGCCCGGGGTGTCAGGTAAACCATGAGATCGCCCTGCCAGGTGAAAAACTTAGCATCGGAGTGCGGGATGAAATCTTCTTTAGGCATAATGTGTTGGTTTTAAGTGTGAAAAGATAGAATAACTAACGCGTGAAAACGAGGGATACGGGGGCCATCCCACGCGTACGGATGCCCCGCTGAAATGTCTGGATGCTCCACCGGAACACTTGGATGCTCCACTGAAACGTCTGGATGCTCCACCAGAATATCTGGATACTCCACCGAAACATTTGGATGCTCCGCTGAAATGTCTGGATGCTCCACCAGAATATCTGGATGCTCCACCGAAACACTTGGATACTCCACTGAAATGCTTGGCGAGTTTATCAAGATGTCCCGGGAAGAGTCGGAAGATATTTTGGGGAGAAAAAAATTTGGGGTTTAGACCTTGTGCGAAAATTTTTTGCGTCGGACGCCTGACGGCGTCAACTCGATTATATAAAAGGGAGTGGAAATGAAGGCTGTGCTGTATTAAGATTCGTGAAAAGGTGCGGCAAATATCCTTGTCATACAAGGATTCCCGTCGGTTTTTTCTAAAAAAATAGTTCACGTTCATGGTCTATTTGTTAAACTAAAACAATTATAACAACGCCACAAAATTACAAAGATTACTATAATATCCAAGATAATTAACCGGAAAAAAATAATAAAAAACTCTGCCCGTCCAATTATAGTACTTAGGGCAGAAGTCCCGGCATAACTTGGCCCAACGCGACGCGTTGGATAATGGATATATCTTCCTACAGCGCACGATAAAGGGGCAGCATATTCATTTTCAATATGCTGCCCCTTCAGGATGCGGAGTAAGAGGCACGTCTATTACCCAACGCATCGTGTTGCGTTGGACTGGGCTATGCCGGGACTTCAGTCCTTGTCATTAACCCCTTGCCGCTATAACGGGCCTTTGGCCTTTACCACTGATCATTCGACCGCTGTAGAAAAGAAGATGGCGGCGGCATCGGCGGCCATGCGGGCATGGTCGTGGCCGACGCCGACGAGTTCGCGTTTTTGCCAGAGGAAGGGCGCGCCCGCGAGCGCGGCGAGGTCACGGCTGTTGGTGTAGAAGTAGAGGCCGCGGGCGTAGCGGTGTGGGCCTTGCTTCATGGCGCCGGGGGAGGTATTCAGGGAGCCGTCCTGTCGGGTGTCGCCCGTGCCCAGGTGGATGGTAAGGTTGCGGCCGAACGCCTTGCGGAGGTCGTCGGGGGTGACGGGGGTTCCTTTGAGGCCGTGGGGGAAGTCGACGGAGAGGTCGGGCATGGTATACCACCCGGCGTTGGCGGCGACGGCCTTGTCGACGGGGGCGAGGGGGTTAAACAGCAGGTAGCGGTGGACGAACTGCGCGCCCGCGGAGTGCCCGAACATGTTGAAGTGCGTGGCGCTGGCGCCGGTCAGCGACCGGACATGCTCGAAGGCGGCGTCGACGATCGAGAACGTCCACCGCTCGCGGGGGTTGAGGCGCCCATCGGCGTCCATGACGTTGCCGGTGATATACTCGTTGTTCGTGTAGCGGGCGGCGGGAAACTCGAAGGCGAAGACCGCATGACGGGCGGCGCTGGCGGCGGGGATCCACGCGTCGAGGTAATCGTCGGCGTTGCGCTCGATGCCGGGGAAAAGAAAGAGGAGCGGCATCCCCGACGGGTCGCCCGCGGGGATAAAGTAATGGAGCACCACGGGTCGATCGCCGAAGGCGCCGGGGGCGGCAAAGGAGAGGGTGCCCCGGCCGGATAGGGCGTCGGCGGGGGCCTTCTCGCCATCCCCGTTGCAGGCGAGGAGGGCGAGAAGGAAGAACGCGGGAAGCAGGCGGCGCATCAGAAGAGGATTTGCACGAGGAGTTCCACCCGCGTGTCCCGTTCCTGCCCGTCCCGTTCCTCGCGGGCGACGCTGCCTTGTACCTTGAAGCGATTGTCGGCAAAATACTTGGTGATGCAAGCCTCGCGGAGATCGACACGCCGGAGGAGGGAGGCGGCTTCCTGCTTGAATTCGGGCGAGAGGCGGGTGTACCGGAGGTCCAGCGCCCAGCCCGAGGGGAGTGCGTACCCGGCCTGCAGGTTATAGGCGTTGCCGAGGCGCAGGTAGTGGCTGACCTGCCCGAGGAGTAGTCGCGCGACGCCCCCCGGGGCGGTGTACAGTCGCTGGAGCGCGGTGGCGGAACTGTTGGCGTACTCGCCGAGGAGCGAGAGGCCGCGGTACTTGAAGAGCAGGTCGACGTACACCTTGCGGTAGTCGGGATAGGCGGCGACGCCATCCTCGTCGTAGAGGGTAAAGGCGCCGTGTCCCTCGCCGACGGGGTGGCTGGCGCCGCGGTTATAGCTGGCGGCGATCCCGATCTTTAGCCTGGGCGCACGTTCCCGGGCGAGGTCGGCGACGTTGTTCTCGTTGCCAAAAATGAAGTCGCCGAGTGGCAGGACATCTATCCTTCCGCCGTACTTGAGGCCGCCGAGGTCGACGTCAATAGAAGTGGAACCGAAGGCGTTGAGGCCGTCCCCGGAGGTGACGGCGAGGGCGGGGAGGACGGGGATGCCGCCCGGCGCGAAGCGTCCCTCGACGAAAATGCCGAACTCGCGCCCGGCGCCGGAGAGGAGGAGGGAGAGGGGAGAGCGGTCGGTCATGGCGAGGTGGCTCTCCGCGAGCGTCATCTCGCGGTTATTGGTGAACGTTTGCTTTTGCCCGGCCGACACGGTGATGGAGGGGAGCGGGCGATAGGCGAGCCATGCGTCCAGCAGGGGCGAGGTCGCGGCAAAATCCATTTGCAGGAGGAAATTCAGCTTTTCCGCGCGCGCCTCCCCGGCAAGGGAGAAGAACCCGCGCTTGACGCCGAATTTATTCTCGGCCTCTCCCGTGGCGGGATCGAGGTAGCGGAAGGTGGACTGGATGAATCCCCCGAGGTTAAAGGTGTAGTCCCCGTCGTTCAAGCGGATCTCCAGCCCGTTACCGGGGCGGATTTTCGCGTCGAGCTGGTTTTGTCCTTGCGCGTGGGCCGCGATGGCGACCGTGATAGCGATGGTGATGATTCTTTTTATCATGGCGTGTTACGTTTAAATGTTTTCGATTATTCTCAATACGGGTAGTTGTTCTCCTTGGGCGACGGTCAGCACGTCGTAGGCGACGAAGCTGTTGTCGGCCTCGGGTTCGAGGAGCATGGCCGCGAGGTTGGCAGCGCGCTGTTGCATGGGCACGATAAAGGTACCGGCGGGGAGGGTGATCTCTCCCGTGCGCGTTTCCGTCGTGACGTGCTGCTCGCGGATGCCTTCAAACCGGGCGTCGTCGCGGCGGTACCCCGTGACGTGGTACGTTTCGACCTTGCAGGCGCGTTCCCGCTCGAGCGTTTGCGCCTGTATGCCGAGGAGCTTGAGCTTCTCGACGAGGGCGCTGCACGAGGGGAGCAGGGCGTAGGCGACGGGGCGCGTCCTGACGAGGGCGGGTTGACATTCGGCGGCGTCCCTCGCGGGCAGCGTGATGTCGACCAGCTCGTTTTTCTCGACGTCGATGAAGGGAATGGCCCGCGGCCGCGTGGGTCGCGTGACGGTGACGACGATATCGTCGCGGGTGGCATTGGCCTCGTCGATGGCGCGCCGGAGGTCGTCGGCGTGCCGGGCGGCGTGTTGCAGGACGCTGGTGGCGACGAGGGTGGAGGCGAGCACGCGGCGCGCGAAGGAGGTCTTGCCGATGCCCACGCCGCGGATCTCCAGGAGGATGGAGATGGTGTTGCGGAGGGCAAAGGAGGTGGAGGTCGAGCGGGGGCTAAGGCCGCCGAGGTTGAGGATGATCTCCCCGGCCTCCTTGCGCGAGGTGAAGTACTTGCACGACGTGATGCCGTTTGCGGCGAGGGTGTCGCGGATGGCGGGGAGGTAGCTCTCCTCGAGGAGGCGCTTGAGCGGGCGCGGGTAATTGGGGTTATCGCTGTAGAGGATCATGGCGTCGGCGCTCGCGCACGCGCCGAAGGAGGCGAGGCGCGAGTAGTCGACGCGGAAGGGGCGATACTCGTGAAAATCGACGACGACGTCGGGATCGAAGGCCGTGGCGAAGGCTTGTAGGGCGACGGTTTCCGGGGCGCGGAGCTTGGTCATGTCGCGGTTGAGGTCGAGATCCTCGCGCGAGGCCCGCATCATCTCCTGCCCGCCGTCGACGTTGACGTAGGGGAGGATGGCGAGGTCGAGGTCGTCGAGGAGGTCGCCCGCGGCGGGGTCGTGGAAGAGCTGGTGTGCGAGGTACATCATGGCTTCCGTCCCGGCCGGCTCGTCGCCGTGCACCCGGGCGGTGAAGAGGACGCGCGTCTTGGGCCGGTCGTTGTCGCGGCGGAGGACGAGGGCGCGTATCTCTTTCCCCCGCTTGCTTTTGCCGATGACGGGGAACGTGGCGCCGGGCTTGCCGTCGATGACCCGGCTAATGTAGGCGACGACCTCTTCGGGGGAGGCGTACCCGCGTTTATCCTGAAACGAGGGGGTCGGGATCGCGACGTCGGGGTCGGGGAAGAACTTCTCCGTCATCGCCCGCGGCTGCTGGGCGGCGAGGGCGACGGGGATCCCGACGAGAAGGACGAGGGCGTGAAATCGTGACATGGCGGCGCGGCTTTAAAAGGAGATTTGCAGGAGGCACTGGAGCATGGTCTCGTTGCCGGTCATGACGTTGTCCCGGACGTCGCGGCACCCGTCACCGGCATCGATCCACGTGAAGGAGGCCTGCAACTTGACGGCGTGGGAGCGGGAGAGGTACTTCGCGGCGGAGGCCTCGTACATGTTGTTGCGGTTGTAGTAGAGCGTGTTGTTCATGTACGAGTTCTCGTCCGGGGAGAGGCGTGTGTAGCGCGCCCCGGCGGCGAGGAGGGCGGCGGGAAAGAGGTACGAGGCCTCGATGTTGAAGCCCGAGCCGAGCATCATGCGTCCCTTGACGTAGTTTTCGAGGCCGCCGTCGAAGGTGGTGGCCAGCGTCCCGTCCACGCGCACGCGGTAGACGATGTCGCCGGGCACGGAGGCCCACGTCTTCGCGTACTCGCCGAGGAGGTACAGGCCGCGGTACTTGAAAAGGAAGTCGGCGACGACTTTCCCGTAGCCGGGGAGCGAGTATTTCCGGTCGGCGTCCATGTAGAGGATCTCCCCGGAGCCGCGCCCGCCGCGGCGATCGCTGGCGCCGTCGTTGTAGCTGGCGGCGACGCCGACGGAGAGCCTCGGCGTGGCCTCGCGGACGAGATCCGTGCCGGCAAACTCCCCGGCCTGCCGGAAGCGCCCGAGGGGGAGGAAGTTGACGCGGGCGCCGTACTTGAAGCCGCCGTATCGCTTGCCGGAGGTGATGCTGCCGTCGCCGTCCGTGATGGAGAGTTCCGGGCGGAGGTAGGCGTCGCGGCCCACGCGGAAATCTCCCTCGATGGCGAGGCCCACCTCGCGGATGGTGCCGAAGGCGGAGGAGAGCTTGCTGCGGTCGGTGAAGGCGAGCGTGTTGGAGGTGATGGACAACTCGCGGACGTCGGTGGCGACGGGGCCTTGCCCAAGGGTGATGGAGATGCTGCCGGTCGGCTTGTAGGTGATAAAGGCGTCGTGGAGGAGGGTGGAGGCCTCGTCGCCGAGGGACTCGGAGAAGTCCGCGGTCAGGCGGTAGGCCAGCGCCCCGCCCGCGGCCTGCCCGGAGAGGCGCAGGCGGGCGCGCCGCGCGCGGAAGCGGTGGTAGGCCTCCGCGCTCTCGTAGAAGCGGGAGTCAGACTGCAATTGCACGTAGCCGCGCAGGTTGACGGAGTGGCCGCCGGGCGCCGTCACCGTGATCCCCTCGCCGGGGGTGTACTTGTTGAATCGCGCGCTTTCCTGCGGGAAGGCGGCGCGCGGGATCAGGAGGAGGAAGAGGGGCAGTAGCCACCATTTGTTCAGTGTTTTCATGGGTTGTCAGTTTTCGAAGTTACCTTTTTTGATGATCACGCCTTCTTGCATGAGCCGTTGACCCCGGGCGAAGACGTCGCGCAGGGCATATCGCTCGTCGAAGAGGCAGAGGTCGGCGTCGGCGCCCGCGACGATCCGTCCCTTGCGCGGCAGGGAGAGGTTCCTCGCCGGGTTGGCGGTGACGAGGGCGAAGGCGTCGGCGGGATCCAGCCCGCCGTCGGTGATGAGCTTGATCACCTGCTCGAGGTTTTTGTCCAGCGGGGCCACGCGGTAGCCGGTGACGTTGCCGCCGGCGTCGCGGGCGACCACGCCGGCGTTGCCGTCACTGCTGAAGGTGATCCGGTCGACGGGCACGCCCTGCCGGAGCGCGCGGAGGACTTGCCGGTAAGGCTCGTCGAATCGCGTGCCCCCGGTGGAGATGTCGATCATGCCGCCCAGCCGGGCGAACCGCGTGGCCTCGTCGAAGAGCGCCTCGTCGCGCCCGACGTGGGTGGGGGAGAGGCGGCGGACGGGGACGCGGTACTTCTCCACGAGTTCCAGCAGGAGGCCCATGCGGGTGTCGAGCGCCCCGAGGTGGACGTGCAGGATGCCGCCCTTGCGGGACAACATGCCGGCGACGTGTATGTCGGCCACGAGGCGCGCCAGCTCGCCGGCGGTGGGGTAGGAGGCCCGCTCGTCGCTGATGGCGATCTTGCAGCCGATGACCTTGTCGACGAACAGGAGGTCGTTGCGCACGCTGCCGAGGAGGGTGACGGGGGGGTAGGCGAAGTAGCTGGTGAGCATGTAGGCGGTGAGGCCCTCCTCCTCGAGGGCGGCGGCCTTGGCGTGGAGGGCTTGCAGGCTGCGGGTGGTGCCGTCGGTGCCGAGCATCCCGAGGACGGTGGTCGTGCCGCAGGCGACGAGCGCGGACAGCTCGACGGGGGGCGTCATGGAGGCGAAGCCTTGCTGTCCCCCGGCGCCGGTGAGGTGCACGTGCTGGTCGACGAGGCCGGGGGTGAGGATCATGCCGGTGGCGTCGATGGTCTCGATTGGGAGGCCGGTGACCCGGATGTCGCGGTCGACGAGCAGGATTTTCCCCCCGCCCAGCAGGACGTCGCGCGTGCCGAGTGCCCCGGGGGCGTAGACGGTGGCGTTTTTAACGAGTTTCATGTGTTAGAAGAAAAAGTGGTAAGCGAGCATGAAGACGAGGGCCGCGCACAGCGGGATGAGGTTGCGCTTGGCCAGCTCGAAGGGCGACACCCCGGCGATCTCCGAGATGGCGACGACGACGCCGGAGATGGGCGACACGGCGCGCCCCATGCTCGAGGAGAGCTGCATGGGCAGGATCATCCCCGGGGCGCTGGCCCCGAGCCGCGCGGCGATGTCCGGCACGAGGGGGCCGAAGGAGAAGAAGGAGGCGTTGCCGCTGCCCATGAGCAGCGAGGCGAGGAAGATGATGACGGTCATGAGTATGCCGATGCCGACGGCGCCGAGGCCCATGTCGCGGGAGATGTCGACCAACCCGTCGATGAAGCCGAGGCTGATCAGCCCGCTGGAGAAGATCTCGGCGGCGATGATCAGCGTGATGACCGAGGCGAAGACCTTGCCCATGCCCTCCCAGAAGGTCTTGAGGGAGGCGAATACCTCTTTCACCCGGCGCTTGCGCGCCAGCTCGAAGGCGAAGGCCACGAAGAGGGCGATGAACGTGGCCGTCGTCGTCTCGAGGATCACCGGGTTGTCGGGCGATAGCTGCACGAAGCGCGAGAAGACGATGAGCAGGATCAGCGGCAGGACGGGCAGCAACGCGTAGACCAGCGGGACGCTCGTCTTGAACTCCTCCGCCTTGAAGGAGTCCCGCGCGACGCCCTCCTTCTTGTCGAAGTGGCGGTTCACGAGGTAGTAGAGCGCCATCAGCAGGAGGGTGAGGGGGATGGCGAGCGTCAGTTGGTTCTCGATGAAGTAGGCGACGTTGCTCTTGCCGATCAGCTCGGCGGCGCGCGCGGTGTTGGCGGAGGCTGGTCCCATGTCAAAGACGGTGCAGGCCGAGATGACCGACACGGCCGACACGCGGCTGACGCCCAGCCCGACCAGCACGGGGTAGATGGAGGCCACCAGCAGCAGCCCCAGCCCCGTGGCCGAGGGGGTGCAGATAAAGAGGAGTTGCCCGATGGGGATGACGAGGATGGCGGCCACGTAAGGGTACTTCTTGAAGAAGGAGAGGGGCTGCATGGAGATGTACACGAGCACCTCGCTGGCCCCGATCTTCTTCATGTAGGCGACGAATCCCCCGATGGACATGATCATGAGGCCCGCGCCGGAGACCCGCCCCACCATCGACTCTTCCAGCCGGCGGAAGAGGTCGAAGAACGAGAGTCCCGTGCTCTCCCGCAAGTCCGGGATCTCGAAGCCGATGGCGATGGCCACGCCCATCATCGCCAGCCCGCACAGGAGCAACACGGCCTGCGGGTGATAGCGCTTGAAGAGCAGGTAGGCCGCGAGCGCGATGAATTGCAGGGGGATCACGATCCCGATGACGGTCATCATGGCGCGGGTTATTTTTGCACGCCGGAGCGCCCGTTCGCGTTCAACCGGTCATAAATCTCCGCCGGGATCGTGAAGGGGGCGCCGGGGTTGCCGGTGAGGTTCACGCTCTTCAGGGCGGTATTGGCCGAGAGGTCGATCGTCGTCAGGCCGTGCGACGTCAGGCTAAGCTCTTCCAGCAGCGTGTTGGCCGAGAGGTTGATGCTCGTCATTTTCTGTGGCGTCTGGGCGCTCGCGTTAAAGCTGAGGTAGGTCAACTTCGTGTTGCGCGAGAGGTCGAGCGCGGGGATGTAGTTATTATTCAGGTCGAGGTAGGCGAGGTTCACGAGGGCGGTAAGGTCGATCGAGGGCAACTGGTTAGAGGTAAGTTGCAGCCGCTCGACGTTCACGAAATATTGAATCCCGTCGAGGTTCGTGATCTTCACGTCGGCGGAGGCGACCCCGGCGTTCGTCAGCACCGTGATCCGGGCGGCGTTCTTGCGCAAGTCCAGCGTGCCGGTAAACTCGGCGGCGGCCACGGTATCCAGCAGGTACTTGCCCTCCACGAGCTGCACGTTGCCCGCGTCGAGGTACTGCAAGTACTCGGCGAAGGCCACGTCCGCGATCTCCCGCGTGGTATTCACCGGCGCCGGTGGCGTGGCGCTCTCCGGGGCCACGCCGGACTTCGTCACGAGTCGTTCGTAGAGATCATCGGGTATCGGGAAAGGGGCGCCGGGGTTGCCGGAAAGGTCCACCTCCTTTAGATTAACGTTCGCCGAGAGGTCGATGCTATCGAGGTCGTGCCCGTTCAGGTCGAGGTGCTCCAGCAGCACGTTCGCCGAGAGGTCGATGGCGGTCAACAACCCCGTGGCCCGCGCGCTGGCCCCGAAGCGGAGGTAGCGCAACTCCCCGTTGGCCGACAGGTCGAGCGCGGTGATGAAGTTGGCGTTAATATCCAGTTGCCTCAACCGCGCGAGGGCGGAGAGGTCGACGGTCGCCAGCTCGTTCGACACTAATAATAAGGTGTCGATATTCACGAAATACTGGATCCCCTCGAGGTTCGTGATCTTCGTCTCGGCGGAGGCGACGCCGGCGTTGCCCAGGGCGGTGATGCTGCCGGCGTTCTTGCGCAAGTCCAGCTTGCCCGTGACGGCGGCGGCGGCGAGGCTACCGAGCGTGTACTCCCCCTCGGCGAGCTGCACGTTGCCCGCCCCCCGGTATTGCAGGTATTCCGCGAACGCGACGTCCGGGATGGCGTGACGGCTGTCCGTCCTGCCGTCGTCTTCAAGGATCACGTCGTCGGTGGTGCACGACGCCGCGCACAGGGCGCACAGGGTGATGAAGCGGTACATTTTCATGGCGATGTAGTTTTAATTAATTTCGACGCGAATGTACGCGCCCGGCCTAAATAAAACCCTTAACAAAGTCATGAACAAACCCTATAACGGGAAAATATTTTCGCCCGCCCGTGTTAAAAAACATGATCGCCCCCGCGCCTTCAAAAATTTATAGTACTATTGTCACCGTTCTTTAACGAGAAATTGGCCCATGCATCCACGTAAAATAATTCGCGAAACGATCCTTCTCGCCTGCCTCTCGCGCGCCGTGGCGGCCGCGGTGCCGGGCGACGCGCCCGTCGCCGGGCTGTCGCTGAACAACGGCCACTTCTTCCACTTTAACGACGAGATCCGCCTCTCCTTCGACCTCGCGCTGGAACGGGGGCACGCGCGCTACCTCGCCTACCTCGTCCGCCTGAACGACCTCAACAAGCACGCCGTCGACCTGATCCTCGACCTGCAGGACGACCTCCCGGGGATCCTCGTCATCTCCGGGGAGCGCCTCTCGAAGATACCCCTGCCCGCCAACCCCTTCGGCCCCGCGCCCCTGCCCCTCTCCTTTTATTTCGACCTCGCGCGCGACCGCCTCTCCTTCACGATCGGGGACACCGTCCTGGAGGTGAACCGCCTCGGCCTGCACCCGGGCGCCGATTACAGGATCTCCATCGGGTCGACGCGCCCGCCCGCCCCCCTCCTGCTCTCCAACGTGCGGGCCGAGCCGGACATCGTCTTCTCGCGAAAGCTGTCGGGGGGCGAGGGGGGGACGCTCTACTGGGTGGCCGCCATCGTGCTGGTGGACATGCTGGTCTTCCTCGTCTACGCCCGCGGGAAGCGCCGTCGCCGCCGCGCCCCCGCGGCGCCGCTCTACGCGCCGCTCCGCGACGAGCCGCGGGAGGAGGCGCGCCCGGGCGCCGTCTACCTCTTCGGCGACTTCCGCGTGATCGACCGGGCGGGCGACGACGCCTCCCGGCGCTTCACGCCCCTGCTGAAGGAGCTGTTCCTCATCCTGCTCCTCTACTCGCGGCGCGACCCGGGGGGCATCTCGCCCGCCGCCCTGAAGGAGATGCTGTGGCTGGACAAGGGGCTGCAAAGCGCCGCCAACAACCGGGCGGTGAACGTCGGCAAGCTCAAGGCCGTGCTGGACGCCGTCGGCGGCTACGAGATCGTCTCCAACGCCTCCACCCAGCGGCTGGAACTGGGCGGGGACGTTTTTTGCGACTACCTCGCCGTCCTCGACCTGTCGCGGGAGAAGAGCCTCGACCGCCAGCGGGCGCTCGAGCTGGCGCGGCTGGCCGGCAGGGGGCCGCTGCTCCCCGGCTGCGATTACGAGTGGCTGGACGCCTTCAAGGCCGACCTCTCCGGCACGCTGGTCGACGCGCTGGTGGGGTGCGCCGGCGCGCTCGACCCACGCGAGGAGGCGCGGGTCATCACGCGGCTGGCCGACACCGTCTTCCTCTTCGACCCGCTCAACGAGGAGGCCCTCCGCCTGAAGTGCAAGGCGCTGGTGGCGACCGGGAAGCACTCGCTGGCCGCCGCCGCGTACGCGCGCTTCGCGAGGGAGTACGAGTCGCTCTACGGGGTGGCTTACGCGAAGAATTTCCCGGAGGTCTCGCGGCCGGGATGAGTTTACACCACCTCGATGGTCGTCCCGCGCGCCGTGACGCGCTCCCCCTTGACGATTTTCGCCCGCTTGCGCGATTCCGGGCGACCGTCGCGCGATACCGCCCCGGCTTCCACCAGCGCCTTGGCCTCCGCGCCGCTCGCGGCGACGTGCGTGATTTTCAACAGCTTTATCAGCTCGATGTAAGGCGTGTCGAGTTCAAACGTGATCATCTCTTTTCGTTGTTTAGTTTATCCGGTTAATCTACCCGGTTTGATTTACCGGGGACAAACATACGACACTCCCGCCGGATCGCCAAGCGTTTCGCCCGGTTTCTTGCCCGGGCGTCCACCCGCTCAAGGGCCACTCGTGGCTTTCAGCCCTTAGTAAACGACATGGCCTGGCGATGCGTGATTCGTCAATTGTCCAACGGGGTTGATGATTGGCGGTTGACAATTTTATTGTATCTTCGCGCTCAAATTAACGAGAACATGGAATATAAAGCAGGTTTTGTGAGCATACTGGGGAATCCTAACGTGGGGAAGTCCACGTTGATGAACCGGCTGGTGGGGGAGAAGCTCTCCATCATCACGGCCAAGTCCCAGACGACGCGACACCGTATTAAAGGGATCGTCAA
>JAISAV010000098.1 GCA_031266545.1 Odoribacteraceae bacterium
GATCGGCCGGATGTCGGAGATCTCCTTGACTTGTCGCAACTTTTCCAGCAGGGGGCCATCGGCGAGGAGCGTCCCCGTCGCGAGTAACAAGGCGGTGATAAACAGGAATAAATGTTTCATGCCATATACGTTTTATTTGGAGAGGCAAGGTAGGCATTATTTTTGTTTCCCCCGCCGCTTTTTTATGACTATCTTCGCGGCCGTTATGATAGCCTATTTTCGTCAATACCTCCCCCATTACAAGGATACCCTCCGCCTCGGGCTGCCCATCGTGCTGGGACAGCTCGGCATCGTGGCCGTCGGCTTCGCGGACAGCATCATGGTCGGGCGCTACGCCACGGCCGATCTGGCGGCCTCCTCCTTCGTCAACAGCGTGTTCAACCTCCCGCTCCTCTTCGGTTTGGGCTTTTCCTACGGCTTGACGCCGCTGGTCGGGCAGTACTTTGGTCGCGGGGAAAGCGCCCGCGTGGGGAATTTGCTGCGCGATAGCCTGCTGGCCAACGGGATCATCGGGGTGTTGCTTACGCTGCTCATGCTGGCGGGCTACCTGAACCTGCACCGCATGGGGCAGCCCGCGGAGTTGCTACCGTTGATACGTCCCTATTTCTTGCTGCAACTGGCCTCGCTCGTCTTCCTGATGACGTTCAACGCCTTCAAGCAATTCGCGGACGGCATCCGCGACACGGTCACCCCCATGTGGATCATGCTCGGGAGCAACGTGCTGAACGTGGCGGGGAATTACCTTCTGATCTACGGCCACGCGGGTCTCCCGGCGCTGGGACTGACGGGGGCAGGGATCTCGACGCTGGCGGCGCGCATGGCGGCGCTGGGGGCGTTCGTGCTGGTATTCTACCGGGGGGCGAGGTACCGTCCCTACCGGCCAGGGTTCCGCGCGCGGGGCACCCGTCGCTCGAACGTGCGGCTCTTGAGCAAGATGGGACTGATGGTAGGGGCACAGATGGGGATGGAGACGACGCTGTTCAGCGTCACGGGGGTGATGGTGGGGTGGCTGGGGCCGGTGGCACTGGCGGTGCACCAGGTGACGGTCACCCTCTCCATGCTGGGCTTCATGATCTACTACGGGGTGGGCGCCGCGGTTTCCGTGCGGGTGAGCAATTTCGCCGGGCGAGGTGAGATGCGGGAGGTGAGGCGCGCCACGATGGCCGGTTTTCACCTGATCCTGCTCATGGCCGCGGCGGTGGCGCTCTTTTTCTTGGCGAGCAAGGGGTGGATCGCTTACCTGTTCACCGACTCGGAGGAGGTGGCGACGGGGGTGAGTGTCCTCATGCTCATCATGGCCCTCTACCAGTTCGGCGACGGGCTACAGATCACGTACGCCAACTCCCTGCGGGGGATCGCCGACGTCACTGCGATGGCCCTGCTCTCGTTCGCGGGCTATTTTCTAGTGGGGCTTCCCGTCTGTTACCTCGCAGGCTTCACGTTCGGCGGCGGCTTGACCGGCGTGTGGCTGGGCTACCCGGTGGGCCTCACGCTCGCTGGGCTGATGTTCCGCGCGCGATATTACCGGCAGTTACGACGGTTGGCAGGCCCGGCGTGATTCACGCGATCGACGTCGGTAATTTTAAGGGCCTTCAGCCATGCGTGGTCGGAAGATTTACAAGAAGTGCATAGCGTTTACGATTTGCAAAAAGCGCGTAGCGCTTTCGTGTTTATAGCCGTGGCTGACAGGCCTCGGTCAACGAAATGTCTTTCATCCATGCGCCGTGTAGCGGTGCCGCAATCATGTCACATACACCTCGTGATGAACGACACCACTATGCGGCGCACGGGTGTGGAATGTCTCGTTGACCGTGACCTGTCAGCCACGGCTATAAACGCATAAGCGCTATGCGTTTATGGGGAAACAATCTTCCGACCACTCGTGGCTGAAGGCCCGGTATAACCCAGCCCAACGGCAACGCCTTGGGATATTGACGTGCACCCCGTCTTGCGCCCTGAAGGTGCAGTATGCTCATTTTCAATATACTGCCCCTTCAGGGCGTAATATGGTACGATATATCCAGTACCCAACGCGATGCGTTGGGCTGGGCTATCACGGGCCTTCAACCCTTATCATTAACCACTAACCATTAACCACTATTAACCTTTCGCTAAAATGCCCGCCAGATAAGGCTTACGAACACGCACGAAAAAAAATCGCGTTTTCTTCAAAAATACTTGGAAAACGATTCAACCATTTTCCCTTTTTTTCTGTCTTATGTTTGTGTTGTAATATTAACTCATTTATATTACAAGTGAACCATGAGTAAAACGGATAAAAACGAGTATAAAGACGACGACAAAATAATCCTGCGACTATTGACGTATATCGCCGATGAACTGGATGTGCAAGAGCGTGCGGAGGTGAAACGCTGGATTGAATCCAACGAAGAACACCGCTTGCTCTTCGAAAAGGTGCGCCGGGGGGAGATGAGATTACGCTGGGGTGTTCGTGTCGCCTTGATCAGGGGGAGGTACGTGCATGTTGTACGTCGGATCTCCCGTCAAGTGTTCGTCCGGTGGGGCCGGGTGGCGGCAGCGGTAGCGTTACTATTGGGTGCAGGCGGGGTAGGTTATCGTTTGTACTTTTCTCCCGAACCTTCTCCCGTGGTGGCGGAGTTTATCACACCCGGCCAGCCACGAGCGATGCTATACCTTGCCTCGGGGGAAGTCGTCCCGGTGGGCGATAGCCCGCTCACGATCCTTGACCCTAACGTTACCGAGGTGAACGTGAAGGAAGGTGGGGAGTTGACGTACGCAGCCCGCAAGGAGGCGCCGACGTTGCCGGGTGCTACACACCGCATCAGTATCCCGCGGGGCGGTGAGTTCTCCGCCGTGTTGGGCGACGGGACAAAAGTTCGGCTTAATTCACGGACGGAGTTGAGTTACCCGGTACATTTTTCCCAAGAATCACGCGAGGTCTACTTGGAGGGAGAGGCTTATTTCGAGGTGGTGAAGGATGGTCGGCCTTTCGTGGTACACGTGGGCGGTCTTGACGTGCGGGTTCTTGGCACCGAATTTAACGTCAACACCCAGACTGCCGGAACGGTGAAGACGGTGCTCGTGACGGGTAGCGTGGAGATCGCCTCGGGGGGAGAGACTGTACGACTTTCTCCTAATCAACTGGCGACTTATCGTGACGGGAAATTCTCCGTCCGGCGGGTGGACGTCACACCGCACGTGGCGTGGAAGGATAACAACTTTGTCTTCGACAAGGAGCGCCTTGAGGATATCATGGAGACGCTCTCGTTGTGGTATGACATGGAGGTGATCTACGAGAGCGATCTCGTGAAAGAGATGCGTCTCACGGGCGACCTTGAACGCTACGAGGATGTACGGAAGCTACTCTATTTCTTTGAAAAGACGTCGAGCGGCCTCCATTTCGATATCATTGGAAAAACGGTAATCGTGAGATAATAAGATAAAAGGAGAAAAAGATGATAACACATCCAATCCTCTGTATTAGTAAACGGGCAGGAAAATACAAAAACCAACTGCCCATTGTTAAACCTTAAAATGACAAATGTATGGAAAAGAATGTAGCCTCGCGTCTATCGAGGCTCAAACAACCGAAAATGTTGAAACGTATGAAACTATTCACGCTTTTCATGTTTGCCCTTGTCACGTGTAGCGCGGCGAGTGGCTATTCCCAGGAGCCGGTGGTCTCGCTCGACCTCAAGCAGTCGGACGTCGGGACGCTGTTCCGGGAGATCAGGAGGCAGACGGGCTTGCGTTTTGTTTATAACGAACAACACGCTCGCTTGCTGCCCCGCTTTGACCTGAAACGAGAGAACGCCAACGTCGACGCAGTGCTGGATGACGTTTTCAGGTCAAGTGATTTACAGTGGCATCGCGAGGATGACGTGATCGTCGTGACGGTCCGCCCGCAGGCTCAGCCACAAGTGCGGGAACACGTCGCGCGGGGACGTGTAACGGACGTCGACGGTGCACCCTTGCCCGGCGTCTCCGTCCGCGTGAAGGGCACCACGCGCGGCGTCACCACGACGGCCGACGGCTCGTTCAGCCTCGCCCTCCCCGACGCCGGGGAACACGCGCTCGTCTTCTCCTTCGTGGGGATGAAGAGCGCGGAGGTCACCTTCCGCGGGCAGGCGACGATCAACGTCACGCTGGAGGCGGACGTGGTGGAGATCGCCGACGTGGTGGTCACCGGCATGTTCACCCGCCGTGCGAACAGTTACACGGGCACCATCGTGACCGTGACCGGGGAAGAACTGAAACGCGTCGGCAACGCGAATATCCTTTCCAGCCTCAAGAACGTCGACCCGTCATTCATGGTGGTCGAGAACCTGCAAGCGGGATCCAACCCGAATGCCCTGCCGGAGATCCAGTTGCGTGGTCAAACCGGCCTCTCGCACGTCGGCAACGAGTATCAGAATAGTCCCAACCAGCCCCTCTTCATCCTCGACGGCTTCGAGGCCACGCTGACAAAGATCCTCGATCTCGACATGAACCTCGTGGCGAGCGTCACCCTCCTCAAGGACGCCACCGCCAAAGCCATCTACGGGTCGAAGGCCGCTAATGGCGTGGTCGTCATCGAGACCGTGCGTCCCGAGAAGGGAAAGATGAAGATCAGCTACACGGGTAGCCTCGACGTGCAGGCCCCCGACCTTTCCAGCTACAACCTCATGAACGCGCGGGAGAAGGTACGGGCGGAAGTCTTCGCCGGTTTTTACTCCTCTGAGTCGGTCTACGAGCAGATCTTCCTCACGGAAAGGCTCACCGAACTAACGCGCCTCGTCGAGGCGGGCGTGGACACCTACTGGCTCGACAAGCCGCTACGCGTGGGCACCGGCCAGAAGCATTCGCTCTACCTCGAGGGGGGCGACGACTACATGCTCTACGCCGTCAACCTCTCCTATAACGGCGTCGCGGGTACCATGCACGGATCCGATCGCTCGACGATCAGCGGGGGCGTCACGCTCTCCTACCGCACGAACAACTTTCTCTTCCGCAACCAGTTGAGCATTGACGGAAACCGGGCGAGCGACTCCCCGTATGGCTCCTTCTCCCTCTTCACGCGGATGAACCCCTACAACATGATCTACAACGAGAACGGGAACATGGTGCAACTGTACATGTACGGCACCGCTTCGGAGCGCAACCCGCTGTGGAACGGGGAGGTCAACACGCGAAACGATTCGAAGTACACCTATGTCACGAACAACACCTACGCCGAGTGGCGTGCGCTGGAGAACCTGCGCCTCACGGCCCGGTTCGGGTTTAGCATCCGCACCTCCGGCGAAGATCATTTCAAGCCGGGGGAGCACACGGATTTCTCTGATTACTCCGGAGACGGCACGTATACTCGGGGCAGCTACTCCTTGCAGCACCGCGAGGATAACAACATGAGTGGCGACGTCGGAGCCGCATGGTCGCTCACCGCCGACAAGCACATGCTCTTCACCAACGCCCAGCTCACCATTAGCCAGAGCCGTTACGACTACTACACGATGAACGTCGAGGGCTTCCCGAACAAAAACATGAATCACATCATCTTCGGCGTCTCCTACGCCGGGACGAAGCCTTCCGGGGCGGAGGGAATCTCGCGAGAGATGGGGGGCGTGGCCTCCGTCAACTACTCGTACGATGACCGCTACCTCTTCGACGGTAACTATCGCCTGAGCGGCTCCTCCGAGTTCGGCGCCAACAAACGCTGGGGTCACTTCTACTCGCTGGGTGCCGGGTGGAACGTGCACGAGGAGTCCTTCCTCCGTGATGCGGCATGGCTCGACCTCCTCAAACTGCGCTTCTCCACCGGGTACACCGGCTCGCAGGGATTCAGCTCCTACGACGCCATCGCCACCCTCGGCTACTACCCGGACAAGCAGTATGCCAGCCAGCTCGGTTCCTACCTGCACGGGTTGGCTAACCCCGACCTGAGGTGGCAACGCCGCTACGACACCAATTTCGGTTTTGACCTTGCGATACTCGCCAATCGCCTGAACCTGCGCTTTAACTACTACGAGGCGAAGACGAAGGGCGTCATCGCCGACATCACGACACCCCAGTCGATGGGCTTCCCGATGTACATGGCCAATATAGGCGAGATCGAGAACAAGGGATTTGAGCTATTCGCCTCGTGGCGACCGTGGGAGGACAGGAAGAAGGGTAATTTCGTGAACGTCTTCTTCTCCGCCGCGTCCAACATGAACCGCCTCGCAAAGATCTCGAACGCCCTGAAGCAGCACAACGAGATCAACGACCGCCTGCAAGACGAGGAGAAAACCAACACGAGCGTCAGCACCCGCTACGAGGAGGGCGCCTCGACGACCGCGATATGGGTGGTACGCTCCCTCGGCATCGACCCGCGGACGGGTAAAGAAGTTTTCGTCAAGAAGGACGGCTCTCTCACCGAAACGTGGCGCAGTAGCGACTACGTGACCGGCGGCGACGCGCTGCCCAAGGTGAGCGGCAATTTCGGCCTCAGCACCGAGTTTCACGGCCTCGCCCTAAACACCACCTTCACGTGGAGGGCCGGAGGCCAACTGTACAACAACACACTCGTCAGCAAGGTGGAGAACGCCGACGTCCACTATAACGTGGACAGGCGGGTACTGAACAACCGCTGGAGCGAACCGGGACAGGTGGCCCGCTTCAAGTCCATCGCCGATAACTCTCCCACGCAACCAACTTCCCGCTTCGTCGAGGACTATAATATGCTTACGCTTGCGTCGCTCAATCTCACGTACGACTTCCGGCATCACGATTTCCTGAAGCACTCGTTCCTGCAACGCCTCAAGGCCTCGTTCTACATGAACGACCTCTTCGTGATCTCCTCCGTGAGGACGGAGCGAGGAACGGATTACCCGTTCGCCCGGTCGTTCTCCTTTTCGTTACAAGCCAATTTCTAATCACAAAAATCACAAGACATGAAATATTACAGATATATCATCATCCTGCTGGCGGCGGCGCTCTCCTGCGCGTGCTCGGACTGGCTGGACGTGCACCCGAAATCCCAAGTGCTCGCGGGCGGTCATTTCAAGACAGAACAGGGGTATGCCGATCAACTGACAGGCGTCTACACGCAGATGAGTTCCACCGACCTGTACGGGCGCGAGCTGACGTTCGGCTTGCGAGAGGTACTGTCCCAGAATTATGATTTAGACGTCGCCAGTTCCTACTACCGCGTCGCCCAGTACGAGTACGATGACGAGGGGGTGAAGGCGAAAATCACCAACGCGTGGGCCGAGAGTTACACGGCCATCGCCAACCTCAACCTGATGCTGGAGTACATGGAGACGGTCAACCCCGCCAAGTTCTCCGGCGTGAATTATAACGTCTACAAGGGAGAGGCGCTCGGCCTGCGGGCCTTCCTGCACTTCGAGTTGCTGCGAATGTTTGCACCGGCACCGGCAGCCGCGCCATCTGCCCCGGCCATCCCCTACGTGACGACCTACTCGACGCTCGTGACGCCCCTCTCCACGGTGAGCCAAGCGCTGGATTTCGTCATCGCCGACCTGACGGCGGCCATCGAATGCTTGAAAAGCGACCAGCTCTACACCGCCGAGGATAATAACGAGGTATACCGCGTGCGGAACCAGCGAGTGTTCCGCTTCAATTACTACGCGGCCCGCGCCACCCTCGCCCGGGCCTATCTCTGGAAAGGCGACGCGGAGAACGCCCGCGCTTGCGCCGAGGAAGTCATCGAGAGCGATCGCTTCTATTGGGCATACTTCACCGAGATCACGGCTTCTAATAGCATGGAACGCGACCGCATCTACAGGAACGAGCATATCTTCAGGTTGACCTTCACCAAGCTGGACGACATCGTCAAACCCTACTTCACGGCCAGTTCCGGCGTCGAAGAACTCTCTCCCTCCGAGACGAAAATGGACAATATCTTCGAGGTAAGCTCCGCTGGACTAGGGATGGACTACCGCTACACGTACCAGTACGCGTATGACGGGGGCGAACGTTACTTCGCCAAGTTCTGGCAAGAGGCGAACGCTTACATGAACATGATACCGCTCATCCGCCTCTCCGAGATGTACTACATCGCCGCCGAGGGATGGGCAACTAGCGATCCCGCGCGGGCGGTAGAGTTTCTCAACACGGTACGCGGGGAACCGCGCGGCCTTTACAACTATCCACTGCCCGAAACGCTCTCTACCGCCGCCGTGCAGGAGGAGATATACAAAGAGTACCGGAAAGAGACACTCGGCGAGGGCCAGCTTTTCTATTACTACAAGCGGCTCAACCTCCCCGTCATCCCCGGCTCGTCCAAGCCCGGCAACAACGCGACCTACGTTTTCCCGTTGCCGGATAACGAGATAGAATTTGGAAACAGGTAAACCTCTAAAAGATTATATCATGAAAAGAGTATACACGCTTATCGCCGCCGCGATCCTCGCGGCCTGCCTCTTCACCGCTTGCGAGAATGACGCCTTCACGTGGGGAAACTATACGTATGCCCGCATCGTGGGGCCGGAAAACTGGACGCTCGGCACGGACTCGCTGCACTTCACCTTTTCCTCGCAATCCTTAGCGACAACCGAATTCGTGATGGAGGCCGAGATCATCATCATGGGAGAGGTCGCCGACCACGACCGTGTCGTGCGGCTCGCCATCGATACTACACGGACGACCGCCGTGAAAGGCACGCATTACACGATCCCCGAAAGCGTCACGATCCCCGCCGATGAGGTCAGCGCCCCCTGCCACATCGCCATCCGCCGCACGCCGGAACTCCAATCCGTGAACGTACGCCTCCGCGTGAAAATCGCCCCCGGCGGCGATATCGGGCCGGGCGTGAACGAGTGGAACACGCTCATCATCCAGTGGAACGACGTGATCTCTCGCCCCATCAACTGGGACGCCCTCCAAGAGTTTTTCGGCGAGTACAGCGACATGAAATTCCGCTTTATCATCTCCACGCTGGGAATCTCCCAATTCACGTACGGTGAACCGGACGGCATGAGCTGGGGCGCGATGAATAATTACCGCCTGATGCTCGCGGACGCCCTCGTTCGTTACAACGCTGAACACCCCGGCGAACCACTTGCAGACGAAAACAATCAATTTATCACCTTTTAACTCAAAACCATGAAACGCTTATTTTGGATATTCTCCCTCTTCTTGCTCGTCAACGGATGCAACGAAGATCTGGGAAATTATGATTACGACTATAATAAGGCGCCGAAACTGATCATCGACACGACAGGCATCAATAAAATAGACGTCTGGCGTGACTGGAACATCGGGGACACCGTCCACATCGCCCCTAACGTGACCTACCCGGGGAAGGAAGATAACCTCGTCTACCGTTGGTTTATCATCGACGACCCCTACAATCCCGTGACCGTGGGTAACGCGGAAGTTTGGCCACCGGCCGACACGATTGGCCGCTCGCTCGCTCTCGAGTATATCGTCGACATTGCCGCGGGCAGGAGATTTCGCCTCTTCTTTACAGCCACAGATACCGTGAACGGCGGGGCCGCTTTCTTTGACTTCGGGATCAAGCGAATCCCCGAAGTCGGGACAATAAGCGGCGTCTACTGCCTACAGGAAAAAGATGGACGCGTCGACATTGATGTCATCGGTTCCATGCGCGCGCTGGTGCTCGGCGGCGACCACCACGAGGTAGACTACTACAGCTCGCTTCACCCCGGTGACCCGCTCACGGGAATGCCTCGCGTCTTCGAGTACTCTACCACCGGCAACTATTTTTACATCTTCACTGACGACGTGGGCCTCCGCGTAAGCCCCACCAACATGACCATTATGGAGCGATGGGAAGACATGTTCTACTCGGCTCCCGCCTACAAGCCGCAAGCTGTCGTCGGTCTCAACAACTGCGACTTCCTGATCAACGACGGGAAGTTACACGTGCACTATATTCAATCCTACGGCGAACGCAAGTTCTCCGTTCCGATCCCCGGCGACTACAACCTCGCGCCATTCCTCGCGCAAGAAACCGTTGCCTCGTGGGGCGCTAACCCAGATGCAATCTCCGCCTATCAAGTCGTCTACGACAAGACGACGAGCGCCTTCCGCTCCTTCTTTAACCGGGGGGTCTCGCTGGGTCACTTCTCCGAGACCGTGACTGGCGCCCTCTTCGACGTGAATCACATGGAAGGAGAGATCGTCTATGCCAACACGGTAAACAACGGGGAAACATTGATCATCTCGCGGCACGACGACGGCTACTACATGCACGTGGCTTGCTTCAGCAACGTGGTAGACAACGGTAACCTTGCCCGTCACGTCCGCCCCCTTGCCGGGTGCGTCGGGATTGAAAACGCCACCTGCTTCGCTTCCAGTCTTGTCGGCCCCGCCCTCTTCTACGGCTCCGGCGGCAACGTTTACTCCTATTCTTACACGACCGGGCAGACCGGCTCCCACCTCCTCTGGGAAGGCGATCCCGGTGACGAGGTCACGGCCCTCTGTATCCTCGGCCCCGTCGGTGCCCCCACGATGGGAAGAATGCTCTGGATCGCCGTCTGGAACGAGGCGCGACACGAGGGACGGCTCGTGGAATTTGAAGTCAACGAGGTGAGCGGCGAGGCCGAAGCCTTTTGGGCCCCGATGTTCTCCGGCATCGACGACAATCCTATCTATCACGAGGGCATGGGAAAAGTGCTCTTCATGACCCTAAGATTTTAACCATAAAAATTCTAATCCATGAAAACAAGTAAACACATGTGCATCATTTCCTTCCTCGTGGGAATATTATCCCTGACCGCGTGCGGGAATGCTTTCACCCTCATCGGCACGCTAAAAGGAGTGCCCGACGGGACAAAGGTGGCGTTGATCCCCGCCGCGACACACCAAGACAAGAATGTGCCACTGGCCGAAACCCTCCTCCAAGCAGGACAATTCGAGATCACGGGCCAACTGCCCGAACCACGCCTTTTCAATCTCCGCGTGGGCGAGGGCAACTCGACGCTCTGGGAACCAATCATGCTGGAAGCCGGATGGATCACCTTGAACGGGGAAGTGACCACGGACGGATCACAATGGCGCTGGAAAAACGTGAGCGTGGAAGGCTCCCGAATACACCAACTCTACAAGGAGAAAATGGCCTTCCGCTACCGGCTGGACGAGGCACACGCTGCCATACAATCGGCCGAGATCTTGCAGCAAATGACCGCTGCAAGGGCAGCGCGTGACACGGCCTTGCTTGCCTCGATTGAGCACTCCCCGGCCTATTTGGCGTGGGCCGACGACGATCAGGCATTTTTCTATCGGGTAGCGGAAGAAATCCCCGCTGCCATCGCCGCGAACGGCGACTCCTTCTGGGGACCGCTGCTCGCGCTGGTAAACTACAATTACTTTGATGACAAAGCGATCACTCTCTACGAGGGTTTCTCCCCTGAGGCGAAAGAGAGCCACTACGGGCAGCTCCTCCACAAGGCATTATTCCCGGAACGAATGGTCGGGAAACCGCTTCCCGCCTTTTCTCTTCCCGACCGTCACGAGAAGGTGCACGCTGACAGGACGCTACGCGAGGGGAAACGCCTCGTGGTAATTGACTTCTGGGCCTCTTGGTGCGCCCCCTGTCGTCAGGAGATCCCGCGCCTGAAGGAGTTGTACGCCGCCTTCGCTCCCCGCGGGCTGGAAATCATCAGCATCTCCATCGACAAGAATGCGGCCGACTGGGTAAAGGCCCTCGGCGAAGAGCAAATGCCTTGGCCCAACCTGCTCGATACGGCAAACCTCTTCGGCGAACAGTTCAACGGAAAATTTATCCCCGCACTTTTCCTTGTTGACGCCAACGGCGTCGTCCTCCACGACGACCTCCGCGGCGAATCCCTGCAAGCAAAAATTGCGGAACTGCTCGACTGATAAACATGGAAATCACGTGCTCCCATGCTCTGCTCGACGTAGGCTCTGCCTACGTCGGGTTAGAAGCAAGGCTCCAGCCTTGCACGAAAATACCATTTACGCACGTTCGCGTGCAAGGCAGGAGCCTTGCTTTTAACCACGACGTAGGCAGAGAGCCTACGTCGAGCGAGGGGGACAAGATGTTTTTAACCATAAATCTTTAAACGATGTTCTACACGAGAATCAACAAGATCAAGGTCTTCAACAACAAGGAAGGCTTTCTGGGGCTGTTTAACCGCGCCGAGATGCGGATTTACAGCTATGTCACGGGGAATGGGCTTCTCCAATCCCCGCTGACACTGGCCGATTTGGCCGGGCTACCCGACGATAATGCCCGCCGGGAAAAACTGCTCGAGGCGGTACTAAACGGCGGGAACGAGTTCGCCCAAAGCAACTCCCTCTCCGTGGACGGCGTCAAGGACAACCAGTCGCTGCTCTTCGGCGAGAGCGGGCTGGTCATCTACCGTGCCGAGATCATCCCCGACCACCTCAACGTCCAGTTGTGGGTGATCGAGAGCGACGAGGACGTGCGACGCGCGTCCCTCGACGCTGACGAGGTGATCGACAGCGAGGCGTTCAAGGGACTGCTCGTCGCCGCCACCGCCGCACTCGCCGTCACGAACCCGATCCTCACGGGGGCCATCGCCGTCGGCGGCGTGGTGGCCAACCTGCTCCGCGGCAAACTCCGCGCCAACAGGGACGACCTCGTCGGCTACTGGCAATGTGCCCTGAATCGCCCCGAGCACTACCCCCACGGCGCCCGCGACCGGCAGGATACCCCCGACACGACGGGCAACATCCGCATCGACTACACGTTGTTCGGGTATGAAAACTCCATTTAAATTATGAATTATGAATTATGAATTACGAGGGACGGAGTCAATTACGAATTACGGATTACGAATTACGAGAGATGAATGATGAATCAATGCAGTCGACTTAAGGATTTTGCTCGGCGTAGGCTCCAGCCTACGCCGGGTTAAAAGCAAGGCTCCAGCCTTGCACGAAATCCACTGAACTGCAAGGCTGGAGCCTTGCTTCTACCGCGACGTAGGCTGGAGCCTACGCCGAGCGAAACGCTTAGTAAGCGACATTGAATGATGAACGATAAAGGGATGAACGAACTGAAAAACATCCCATGTTCGGCGGGGCACGGGCTGCGCCGGTGCTAACGAGGCTGTTTCAGAACGGGGCAGTTTCCGTCACGCAGGGGTAAACATGATTACCCTGCTTGTCAAACCATTTAATTTAATCTTTTAAACAAAGAGTGTATGTCTGTATTTTTCAACAGAGTAGAAAGGGGTAATCCCATGAACCCGTCAATGCTGAAAAAATGGTATGCGGTGTTGAGGGCAATCAAACAGATCCGGGAGAAGGAGGTGGCCAAGTTGATTGCCGATGAGACAACGCTAAACCACAAGGAGGCGGAGATGGCGTTGGAGCAGTTGGAAAAGATCCTCGTGCGCCTGCTGCTGGCCGGTAACAGCGTGCAACTGGGCGACTGGGGGTCCTTCCACCTCACCTGTAACAGCAAGGGCTGTGACACGCGCGAGGAGGTCGGCGCCAACAGCATCACGAAGCTAAACATTCGCTTCGTGCCGGGCAAGGAGTTACGCGAGGCTATCGC
>JAISAV010000147.1 GCA_031266545.1 Odoribacteraceae bacterium
ATTATGAATTACGTCACAAATCGCATCCCTCGACTCGTAATTCGTAATTTACCCGGTATAAAACGGGATACCCGGCAACAGGCGGAAACCCTCGTCGCTCACCTCGCCGCAGAGGTGGACGTGCCCGTTGGTGATCATCACGTGGCGCGCCGCGAGGGCGAGGTTGTAGCGAAACGCCTGTTCGAACGTCGCTCGCGTCAGCGCCACCGTCGGGGCCTTGCACTCGGCAACGAGGCAGGGGGTCGCCTGCCGGTCGTGGCACACCACGTCGAAGCGTTGTCGCAAGCCGCACACCTCCACCTCCTTCTCCACGGCGATCAGCGCCTCCGGGTAGCCCCGGTGATCGGCAAGGAAGCGCACGAGGTGCTGGCGCACCCACTCCTCCGGCGTCAGCAGCACGTAGCGGCCCCGCGAGCGGTCGAAGATGTGCACCCGCCCGTTTACCTTTTTCACGCGGTAGTCGAAGGGAGGAAAGTCCAACGCGTTCATACCCGGTTGTCTTTCGCGACCTCGAGGAAGCTGCCATCGCCGTAACTCAAGAAGCGGTACCCCCGCGTCAGCGCGTGGTCGTATACCCGCCGCCACTCCTCGCCGATGGCCGCCGCCACGAGCAACAACAGCGTGCTCCGCGGCTGGTGGAAGTTCGTGAACAGCCCCGTCACCACCCGGAACTTGTACCCCGGCACGATCATCAGCGTGCTCCGCGCCTCGAGGCGGCTCGCCCCCTCCTCGTCGAACCACCGTGCCAGCGCTCCCCACGCCTCCCGCGCGGGATGGCCTCCCGGCAGCGTGTAGGCTTCCCACTGGCCCAGCGTGTTGAAAGCGGGCAGCCCGTGCAGCCGTTTGACTCCCATCCAGTAGAGACTCTCCAACGAGCGCGCGGAGGTCGTCCCGACGGCGATCACCTCACGCGGCGCCCGCGCCAGTTGGTCAACCAACTGGCGGGAGAACAGCACGCGTTCCGTGTGCATCTCGTGCTCCCCGATCTGCCCCGCCTTCACCGGCTTGAACGTGCCGGCGCCCACGTGCAGCGTCACCTCCGCGAGGGTGGCGCCCGTCGCGCGCACCTGTCGCAGCAACTCCTCGCTGAAGTGCAGCCCGGCCGTCGGGGCGGCCACCGATCCCTCGTGACGCGAGTAGACGGTCTGGTAGCGCGTCTCGTCGATCCCCGTCGCCTCCCTGTTCAGGTAGGGAGGGATGGGCACCCGCCCGAGCCTCTCCAACACCTCGCCGAACGAGAGCGGCGCATCCCACTCGAAGCGCACACGCATCTCCTCGCCCCGCGTCCCGATACGCGTCGCCCGCAGCGTCAGCCCATCGCCCGTCGCCCGGATCTCGCCCCCCTTCCAGCGCTTCGCGTTGCCCACGAGGCAGTACCACTCGCACGCCTCCCGCGCCGCGAAGTTCAGGGCGTGATCCCCCGGCAACGCCGGTTCGAGGCAAAAGACCTCGATCGCCGCGCCCGTCGGCTTGCGGAACGGCAGGCGCGCGTGCACGACCCGCGTATCGTTGAAGACCAGCAGGTCGCCCGCCCGCACGAGGGAGGGCGCGTCGCAAAAGTAAAGATCCCGGATCTCGCCCCCCGCGTAGGCCAGCAGACGGGCGTCCTCGCGCCGTTCCAGCGGGAAGCGGGCGACGCGTTCCCCCGGCAAATCGTAGTGATAATCCTCGATCTTGATCTCTTTTAATTCTTGAAGCATAAGCAGGTTTAATCGCCCGCACCCGTTGGCGAGTTAATTAATTTTTGCGCGAAAATAACTATTTCCCGCGATATCCCGCGTGCCCCGGCGCGGCGCGGCGAAAAATTCATTACATTCGCGGTGCCTTGAACTAAACACGCGCGTTATGAAGACAAAAAAAGAGATCGTGGAAGATTGGCTCCCGCGCTACACGGGGCGGGCGCTGGAAGATTTCTCGAAGTACATCCTGCTGGTCAACTTTGACTACTACCTCGAGCTTTTCGCGGAGGAGAGTGGCGTGCCCGTCCTCGGGACGGACAAGAACATGCCCACCGTGTCGAGCGACGGGATCACGATGGTGAACTTCGGCATGGGGAGCGCCAACGCCGCCACGGTACTCGACCTGCTCTCGGCCATCGAGCCGGAGGCGATCCTCTTCCTCGGCAAGTGCGGGGGAATCAAGCACAAGAACGCGGTGGGCGATTACATCCTCCCCATCGCCGCCATCAAGGGAGAGGGCACCTCGCACGATTACTTGCCGCGGGAGGTACCGGCGCTGCCCGCGTTCAGCATCCAGAAGGCCTGCTCGAAGGCCATCGTCAACCACGGGCGCGAGTATTTCACGGGGGTGGTCTACACGACCAACCGGCGGGTGTGGGAGTTCGACGAGCGTTTCAAGGATTACCTCCTGACGACGCGGGCGCTGGCCGTGGACATGGAGTGCGCCACGATCTTCACCGTGGGTTTCGCCAACCGCCTGCCCACGGGGGCGTTGCTGCTGGTGTCCGACCGGCCGATGATCTCCGACGGGATCAAGACCAGCGAGTCCGACAAGGACGTCACGCGGCGCTTCGCGCGGCAGCACCTCGACATCGGGCTGGAAACCATGAGGAACATCCGGGAGAAAAATTATTCCATGAGGCACCTGATTTTTTAATTTAATGTCGTAACTTCGTCGCCGAAAAACGCGAATCATGATTCATAGAATCCTTTTTTACATGCTTGCCGGGACGCTCCTCTTTTACGCCTGCCAGGGAAAGGGCAAGCGGATCACGCGCGAGGAGGCGCTTCGCGAGGCGAACCTGACGCGGGTCGAGTTGGAGGAGAAGGTGTTCGACCTCGGCGACATCAGGCCGGGGGAGGTGGCCGGTCACACGTTTCGCGTGAAGAATACGGGGGAGAAAGACCTCTTTCTGCTGGACATCGAGACCAGTTGCGGCTGCACCACGACCAGCTACACGCGGGGGCCGATCAAGCCGGGCAAGCAGGGAACCGTCGAGGTCAAGTTCGACTCCTCCGGGAGGTTCGGAAAACAATACAAGGTCGTGCAAGTCTTCGTGAACACGCGCGAGAAGATATTCGAGCTGACCATCAAGGCAAATATTATAAACCCATAATAAACATGAGATGAACACGATTTTTATTTTATTAGAAGGCGAAGCGCCCAAGGGCCTCTTCGGCGGCATGGAAGGGATGGGATTGATGCTCCTCCTGCTGGTTGTTTTTTGGTTTTTCATGATTCGCCCGCAAGCCAAGCGGCAGAAAGAACTGCGGAAGTACCGGGACTCCCTCCAAAAAGGGGATCGCGTCATCGCGGCCGGGGGCATCTTCGGGAAGATCCTCGAGATTAGCGACTACTCGGTGGTCATCGAGGTCGAGAACCAGGGGCGCCTGAAGGTGCTGAAGGAGGCGATCGTCAAGGACACCACCAACGCGCAACCCGCCGCGAGATAACGCTTCCCGGATCGCCAGACGGCATCCGGGATCGCTTATTTTTCACGAATAACGGACACGAGAGGTGACACGACAACGCGCGTTGATCAAGAATAAAGCGGTGACTTACGGGGTATGCCTGGCCATTGCCACGATACTCTGGTTCCTCAACGCCCTCAACAAGGAGTACATCACCGATATCACGTACCCCGTGAAGTACAATGACCTCCCCAAAGGGAAAATGCTGGTCTCCGACGTGCCGCGGGAGATCAAGCTGGAAGTCAAGGCTCACGGGTTTGCCTTGTTGCGCCACGAGCTGACCACCTCGTTCCTCCCGATCGTCTTCCACGTCCACGGCGACGTGCTCCAGGGGCGGGACGTCTTGGAGAGAAACGTGGGCGCCGACGAAATCAAGGCGCGCATCAGCGCCCAGTTCAACTCCGACATACAACTGCTACACGTCACCCCGGAGAGCATCCTCTTCAAGTTCTCGCTCCTCAAGAGCAAGAAAGTGCCCGTCGTCACCGACGTTCGCTACACGTTGCGGCAACAACATGTCCTCAAAAAGGAACTCACCATCACCCCGGACTCCGTCACCGTGGAAGGCCCCGCCGCCGTCGTGGACACGCTACGCGCCGTCCGCGCGAAACCCGTGACGCTGGACAACCTCGCCAAGAGCGTCTCCCGCGACCTCGACCTCGTCGAGGTACCCGGTATCCGCCCCTCCGTCGACGAGGTGCGGCTCGCGATCGAGGTGGAGCAATCCACGGAGGCGAAGAAGAGCATCCCCCTGCTCGTGCGCGACCTGCCGGCTCACTTGAACCTCCGCCTCTTTCCCCCCGTCGTGGAGGTAACTTATAACGTGGGACTGAGCCGGTACGATCGGGTACTCGACTCGCATTTCGTCCTGAGCGTGGACTACCGGCAAGTGACCGGTGCGCCCAACGCGCTCGCGGTGAAGGTGGAGAAATGCCCCCCGTTTATCGAGAACCTGACCCTCTCTCCCGGGCAGGTCGAGTACCTCATCGAGCGGAAATAACCCCGGCATGTTAACAATCGGCATCACCGGCGGCATCGGTAGCGGTAAAACGACCGTCGCCCGGGTCATCGAAACGCTGGGCTACCCTGTCTACTTCAGCGACCCCGCGGCCGCCCGCCTCGTCAACGAAGACGCGGCGGTCAGGACGGCCCTCGTCGACCGCTTCGGGCGGGAGACCTACTCCCCCGCCGGGCGCTTGGACAAGGAACGCCTCGCCGCCCTGATCTTCAACGACCCGCTCGCGCTCGCGGACGCCAACGCGATCATCCACCCCGCCGTGGCGCGCGACTTCCGCGCGTGGCGCGTTGGCCGGGACGAGGCGCTGCTCTTTTTGGAGTCCGCCATTCTTTTCGAGAGTTGCCTCGCCGACGAGTTTGACGCCGTCATCCTCGTGTCGGCCGGGCTGGATACCCGCGTCGAACGGGTCATGCAACGGGATGGCGTCTCCCGCGACAAGGTGCTCGCCCGGGTGCACAACCAGCCCGCCATCGACGAGGCGCGCGCGGACTTCATCATCCGCAACAACCCCGGGGACATGCTCGTGGAGCAAGTACTGGACATCATTAACACACTCACCAACACACGACAATGGCAATAGGAAAATGGATCGGCGCGGGACTGGGATTCGTCATGGGCGGCCCCATCGGGGCGCTGCTGGGATTCGTCGTCGGTTCCGCCCTTGACGTCCCCGCGCGAACGACCCGCGGGACGACCGGCGCGCGAACGGGACGGGCGGACTTCTTGTACTGCCTCGTGATCCTCGCCACGGCCATCATGAAGGCCGACGGGAAGATCACCCGCGACGAGCTGGACTACGCCAAGCGCTTCTTCCGGGAAAACTTCGGGGCGGAAGGCGAGCGAGAGGCCCTCTCCATCATCCGGGGCATCATGGACAAGGAGATCAACGTGGACCAGATCTGCCTGCAAATCCGCCACAACATGCAAGCGCAGGCGCGCGGCCAGTTGCTCTACTTCCTCTTTGGCCTCGCCAAGGCGGACGGGCGGGTGTGCGACCGCGAGATCGCCTTGCTGGATCGCATCGCCGGCCTGCTCGGGCTGGACGCCGCGGCCTACCACGCCATCAAGTCCATGTTCCGCGAGGAGGTCGACTCCGCCTACGTCATACTGGGAATCCCCAAGTCCGCCACCGACGAGGAGGTGAAAAAAGCCTACCG
>JAISAV010000243.1 GCA_031266545.1 Odoribacteraceae bacterium
CATAATTCATAATTCATAATTTAAAAATGTAAGCCCTAACGGGCTATGCTTATCCCGAATTCAGGTTAATTCAATATCGTTTACTTGAGGGTCAACAGTGGTCGGTGGTCAATGGTTAGTGGTTAACGATTAGTGGTTAGTGGAGTGATTAGTAGTGAAGGCTGAAGGCCCGCCATAACCTAGCCCAACGCATCGCGTTGGGTAAAATAGATGCATCTCCTAATCCCGCGCCCTGAAGTGGCAGCATACTCATTTTCAATATGTTGCAGTTTCAGGACGCAGAACAGAAACATGTCTATTTACCCAATGCGATGCATTGGGCTAGGTTATGGCGGGCCTTCAGCCCTGCCGAGGGCGCAATGCGGTACTTCTCCGAAAGCGCTACGCGCTTTCGTGTTTGTAGCCGTGGCTGACAGGCCACGGAACGAGATGCCCCCTCCATCCATGCGCCACGTAGCGGTGCCGCAATCATGTTACGTACACCTCACTATTAACGGCGCCACTACGTGGCGCATGAATAGGGAATGTCTCGTTTTCCGTGGGCGAAAGCCCACGGTGATAAACGCATAAGCGCTACGCGCTTTTTGCTGATCGGCTATAAACGCCTATGCGCATAGCGCTTAAGCAAATCGTAAACGCTATATACTTCTTGTCGATTTTCTGACCACGACTGGATTTCAGCCCTTAAGTAAACGACATTGATTTCTACTCCCCTCCTTTACTCGAATATGGGTATTTTATCGAACTTGTGCGCGGCGAGGGCGGCCCGTCGCTCGATGGCGTTATCGACGGCGGGATCCTCGGAGGTGCCGTTCAGGATATAGGCGTCGATTTGGTCGTAAGTCATGCCGAGTTCGTCCTCGTCGGCCTG
This sequence comes from Odoribacteraceae bacterium, assembly GCA_031266545.1. Taxonomy (GTDB): domain Bacteria; phylum Bacteroidota; class Bacteroidia; order Bacteroidales; family Marinifilaceae; genus JAIRKS01. Next base: position 872 of record JAISAV010000243.1, read on the forward strand.
CCCGTCCCAGAGACCCGCGGAGGGGCGTTTGTCGATGATCGCCGCAGGCACGTCCAGGTAGCGAGCGAGGACATACACCTCCTGCTTCACGAGCATCGCCAGCGGGTTAAGGTCGCAAGCCCCGTCGCCCCACTTGGTAAAATACCCTACCGTCCGCTCGGCGAGGTTGCCGGTGCCGATCACGAAGCGGTTCTCCATTTGCGCCACTTGATAGAGGTACGTCATCCGCACGCGCGGGCGAATATTCGCGTGCGCCAGCGCGTTGCAGGCCCCGTCGATCTTCAACGCGTCGACGGCGGGCCGGATGTCAAACGCGTGGTAAGGGAAGTGAAACGCCTCCACGAGTTCCATGACGTGCGCCAGGTGCCCGGCGCGGGCCATGTCGTCCCCGTAAGGCATGATCACGAGGTGGACGTCCACCCGCGCGAGTTGGCACAACCGCGCGACCACGGCCGAGTCGATCCCGCCGCTGATGCCGAGCACCACCCCGGCGCGCCCGCCCCGTTCCACCTGCTCGCGGATCCACCCGGCTATCTGCCCGGCGTACGAGGCCGCGTTACGCTCGTCAATCACGAATGCCTTTGTCTCCATATCATCACCTTGTTTATCTCCCCGCCACCGTGGCGGTTAGCCCTGCAAAATACGGCATAATTTTCCAGAATTTCAACTATTTCACCCCACGTTTCGCGCGGCGGTAAAAATTATCAATGGGGGATAAATTAATTCCATGCACATTTCCCCCGCGGCTCTCGCTTTTTCCGTACCTTCGTGGCGAATTTTAGTCCGTATCATTAATCATTAATCCAAAAAACATAGAAGTATGGCAGTATTAGTAGGCAAAACAGCCCCGGTCTTCAAGGCAAAGGCCGTGGTCGATGGGAGCAAAATCGTGAACAACTTTTCGTTGGACGACTTCGCGGGCAAGAAGAACGTGATCTTTTTCTTCTACCCGGCCGATTTCACCTTCGTCTGCCCGACGGAGATTATCGCTTTCCAGGAGAAAATAGGGGAATTCGAGAAGCGGGACACGGCGGTCGTCGGCGTGTCGGTCGACTCGGAGTTCTCGCACTGGAAGTGGCTGCAAACCCCGCGCAACGAGGGTGGCATCAAGGGGGTTACATTCCCGCTGGTGGCCGACCCCACGTTGACCATCTCGAAGAGTTATGACGTGTTGGCCGGCGATTTCGACTACGACGACGAGGGAGAACTGATCTTCAACGGGAACCCGCAGGCGTACCGCGGTCTATTCCTGATCGACAAGGCGGGCATCGTGCGCCACCAGGTGGTGAATGACATGCCGCTGGGCCGGAATATCGACGAGGCGTTACGCGTGATCGACGCGCTGATCTTCTTCCAGGAAAACGGCGAGGTTTGCCCCGCCAACTGGCACAAGGGCGACAAGGGAGTACCTCCCACGCAGGAGGGAATATCCTCCTACCTCGCGGGCAAATAACCGGTATCGCGGGAAGAGAGAGGCGTCGACGTGTCGGCGCCTTCTTTTTTTGCCTGCGTCGATAGAAAAACGCGTGCCGCTCGTCTGTTCCCCGCGGGGGATTCATAAAAGAGAAGTAATCTTCCGGTCGCTCATGGCTTTCAGCCCTTCAATTGACGGCATCGGGTAAAGGCCCTACGACACCGCGCACAGGGCGTTGTAAGGGCAAGAGCGGCATTTATCCGCGCACCCCGTCCGGGTAAAGGGTTGGCCCGGGGAGAATAGCTCGTCGAGCAGGCCCGCGAGGGCCTCCCGGAACTCCCCCTCGAGGGAGCGGAAGTCGTCGACCGGCGTCCCGCCGCACGCGAGGCGGTAGTCGTGGCGCGGGGTAAAGAGCAGGCGGGTACTGTAAATGCCGGGCCGGACGGCGCCCTCCCCCGGGTGCTCGCGCGCGTACATCAGGCAATAGAGCAGGATCTGGAAGGCGGCCTTGTTGCGTTGCCTGTTGTCGCGGTCGAACAGGGAGTCGACGGACTTGAAATCCCCCTTGTCGGCCCCCGTCTTGTAGTCGATCACGCGGACGCCGGCCCCCTGTCGATCCGCCCGGTCGATATTCCCCTCGATGTAGACCACGCGTCCCCCCGCCGCGGGGAACGGCAGCGAGTACTTCCGCTCCATCGAGAGGACGGTGAAGGGCGCCAGCCCCCCGTCAAACTCGACCACCTTCTTCACGTACTTTTTCACCACCGCCAGCGCCAGCTCGTTCGTCCCGTCGCCGATCACGTGCGAGACGGCCTCGTCGTACATCCCCGCGAGCGCGGCGCGGGCGTGCCGCTCGACGAGCGCCTCGTCCCGCGCGAGCGCCTCGAGCCGCACCGCCGTCGCGAGGCCCCCGGGGAGCGTCGCGTAGAGCGCCCGCATCGTCTCGTGAAAGACGTTCCCCAGCAGGCGCTGGTCGAGTTCCTCCGCCAGCTCCTCCTTCTCCCGTATGCCGGCGACGTACCTGAAATAAAACTTGAGGCGGCAGTCCAGGTAGGCGTTAAGCGCCGACGGCGACAGCCCCTGCCCCGGCACGGTGTACCGCTCGAGGTAGCGCAGGATGCCCTCGTCCTTGGGGATCGAGATCGGGGCGTTCACGCGCGCGGAGATCTCGTTTTGCAGGTACCGTTCCCGGACGGGCAGCCCCGACTCGTACTTCAACTGGTAGAGGAAGCGGCTCATCTCCCCGGCGTTTTTCCCCGCGTCCGCGTAGAGCAGCTTCACCTCGTCCGCCCGCTGGAGGAGGCGGTAGAAGTGATAGGCGTAAATGGCGTCCCGGTGCCCGGGCGTAGGCAGGCCGAATCCGGCCCGCAGGTTGTAGGGGATAAACGAGGAGAGGGGCGCGCTCCCGGGGATGACCCCCTCGTTGACGGAGAGGACGATCAGTTTTTTAAAATCGAGCAGCCGCGTCTCGAGCAGCCCCATCACCTGCATCCCTTCCAGCGGCTCGCCGGAAAAGGGGACGGACAGGGAACAGATCACCTGGTCGACGAGCCGCGCGTGCAGCCGTTCCCCCGGCGCGACGCCCTCCTCCCGGAAGAGGTCGTGCAACTGCTGCACGCGGGCGCGCAGCGCGAAGAGCACCTCCTTCTCGATGGCCGTCTCCCCGCGCGCGTCCGCGGAGAGCTTCGCCAGCGCGGCGTCGAGCACCCCCAGCAAGTAAACGAACGGCCCCGTCGCGCGGCCATCGAAGACGGCCCGCGTCACCCCGTCAAACGCGAGGGCGGCGGCGGGGACGTAGACGAGGTTATCGACGCGCACGCGACGGGCGAGCCGCCGGGCCTCCTCCTCGCTCCCCCCGCGGACGAGCGGGTGATTCAGCAGGGCGACGACCGGCTTGTGGTAATAGTAACGCTCCCCCCCCTGCCGCCGCTCGTGCCGCCGCGCCTCGCACGCGAGGGAGAGCAGGGAGGCCGCGGCCGTCTCCCGGGCGGGGTACCCCATCGTGACGTTGATCTTCTCGACGGCGGGGGGGATGGCGTGGAGGACGGGCGTCAGCAGGCGCTCGTCGCACAGCACGATGGCCGTCTCCACGGGCGACGCGGGCGCGAACTCCCCCAGCAGGAGGGGCAGCAGCTTCGCCTGCCCCGTGGCGGAGGGTACCGACACGTGCTCGAGCCGCTTGCCGGCGCGCCGGAAATTGTCGAAATATCCCGGGTCCAGCGCGTTCGGGAAGCGCCGCAGGTTATCGCGGAGGAACATCCCCGCCTCGTGCGCCTCGTTGTCGCGGTAATACGCGTCGTAATCCCAGTAGAAGCGCGCCTGCCCGTTGTCGCGGAAATGGCTGAAGATCGCCTCCTCGCATTTATTCAAGGCGTTAAACCCGGCGAAGAGCAGCAACGCGCCGGGGTCGACCTCGTCGAGGCGCTCGAGGAAGAGCCGCGCCCCCATCCCCTCGTAGCACAGCCCCTCGCCCCGCAGCCGCTCGCGAAAGAGCAGGTACGCGGGGTAGAGCCGCTCCCACGTCTCGAGGAAGGCGAGTTGCGCGCGGCCGGGTTCCTCCCGGTGAAAGTGGCTCCAAAAGCGGCGCACGAGCGCCACCTGCTCGGCCGTGAGGTAGGGGAACGTCTTCTCCACCTCCTTCAGGGCGCGGAGGTTCGAGAAGAGGTCGCGCGCGTCGACGAGGTACTTGTCCACGTCGTCGAAATCCTCCAGCAACATGCTGCCCCAGAAGTAAAAATCGTCGAAGGACTCCTCGCTGCCGGACGAGGCCCGGTACGCGTGGTACAGCTTGACGACCAGCGTCAGGTCGTCCGCCCGCCTCAGGCCCGTGTGCCGCTCCACGAACTCCTCCAGCGTGACGATCCCCGGCATCCACGCCGGGCGATCGATCAGCGCGGCCAGCTCCCGCGCGAGGAATAGCCCCGCGCGCTTGTTGGGAAATATCACGGTCAGGCGGTCGAGACGGCCCGCGTGCTCCCGCGCCAGGTCGCGGGCCAAAAGTTTCAAGAAAGAATCCATCGTCGCTTTGTTTGATAACCCGGGCAAAGATAATACATTCGCGCTTGTAAACTAAAATAACAAACCATGTTAAGAGAATTATTACTCCAAAACCGGAGCTACCGCCGCTTCCACCAGTCGGAACGGCTCTCCCCCGCCACCCTGCGGGAATGGGCGGGGCTGGCCCGCCTCTGCCCCTCGGGCCGCAACGCGCAACCGCTCAAATACCGGGTGGTGGCCGACGAGGCGACCTGCCGCGAGGTTTTCGCCACGCTCGCGTGGGCCGGTTACCTGAAAGACTGGGACGGCCCGGCGGAGGGCGAGCGGCCGGCCGCCTACCTCGTGCAGTTGCTGGACACGGGCATCGCCGCGGAGTGCTTCTGCGACGACGGGATACAGGCGCTGGCCATCCTGCTGGGGGCCGCGGAACAGGGCTTCGGCGGGTGCATCGTCAAGGCATTCAAGGAGGAACCGCTGCGCCGGGCGCTGGCCCTGCCGCCCGCGTTGAAGATCCGCCACGTGATCGCCCTCGGCCGACCGGCCGAACGCGTCGTGCTGGAAGAGACGCGGGGGGACGACTACAAGTATTGGCGGGACGCCGACGGGACGCACCACGTGCCCAAGCGCCCGGTGGACGACCTGATCGCCTGACCCGTGAAGCTGCTGTGCGTCGAGCACGCCCCCGCGGGCGCGTGGGGGTTCACCGTGCTGGGGGACAACGCCCTGTTGCGCGACAACGACGACTTTTACGTGCCGCCGCGCGTCGAGCGCCTGAGTTGCGTGCCGCAACTCGTGTTCAGGATCGGCAAGCTGGGCAAGGCCATCGCCCCCCGCTTCGCCCCCCGCTACCTGGCGGGGATGGGCGTGGGCATCCGCTTTTACGCCGACGATCTTTTAGACGCGTCGCGCGCCGCGGGCCTGCCGCCGGACGAGGCCACCGCCTTTGACCACGCCGCCGCCATCTCGCCCGCCCGCCCGCTGGAGGGGGAACTGCCCGCCGACGCCCTGTACGCGTTCGAGGTAAACGGCCGCGAGGCGTTCCGCGGCAGCCTCGCCGCGCTGCCCGTGCCCCTCGACCGGCTGGTGGCCCGCCTCTCCGCCTCCTGCCTGTTCAAGGTCGGCGACCTCCTCTACTGCGGCAACACGTTCCGTTACCCCGGCCTCCGCCCCGGCGACCACCTGCGCCTCTCGCTCGACGGCGCGCCGCTGCTGGATTTCTCCGTGCGGTAACGGCCGCACGAAATGCTCCTGCAAAAAGCGCATAGCGCTTTGACAGAAACTGTTTCCGCTCGGCATAGGTCCAGCCGGATGATGCATGGCGTATTGCTGGGGATATGTGCAAGGGCGTATGCAATACGCCCCTACGGCATGACTACACCGCATTGCTGTAGGGGCGTATCGCATACGCCCCAAGAATCAGGCGGAAGGTGTTATACGGGCGAAAGATTTTTCGCCCCTACGCGGTACCAATCATTCGTGGATAGTTACACGGCGCAGCCGACCGCTTGCTGTAGGGGCGAAAAATCTTTCGCCCACACCCGATCTACAAGAAAGCGCATAGCGCTTATGCGTTTATAGCCGTGGCTGACAGGCCAGTCGTGGTCGGAAGATTACGGGGATACCCATTAAAAACCCCGAAGGGGTGTCCAGCAATAGCGTGGGGCATCGCCCCACGAAGGGTCACCCGATGAATAACAAGCAGGCTGAAAGCCTGCGAGCCAATACAATACCATGCATTGCATTGCTTACGCCCTTTCAGGGCTTGGTGAATAGTATGATCCGGTTCGTGGGGCGTTGCCCCACGCTATTGCTAGACACCCCTTCGGGTAGGGTGTCCAAAAGTTGAGAAAAAAATATACTTAAAACGAGTATTCTATACTTGCATAAACTACTCATCAATAGATACTTCATGTTAGATAAAAATGGAAAACTGA
>JAISAV010000074.1 GCA_031266545.1 Odoribacteraceae bacterium
TGGTAGAGGAAGGGGCTGTCCGTCTTCAGGTGGATCGCGCCGCCGGGGGCGAGTATCTCGCGGTAGAGGGCGAGGAAGCGGCTGCCGGTGAGCCTCTGCCGCGCCTTCGACATTTGAGGATCGGGGAAGGTGATCCAGATCTCGGCGACCTCCCCGGGCGCGAAGAGGGAGGCGAGCATCTCGGCGCGGACGCGCAGGAAGGCGACGTTCCGAAGGCCGCGGCGCGCGGCTTCCGTGGCGCCGCTCCACAGGCGGGCGCCCTTGACGTCGAGGCCGATGAAATTCGTGCCGGGGTGCTCGCTTGCCAGCTCGACGGTGTATTCCCCTTTCCCGCACCCGATCTCGAGCACGACGGGGGCGTCACGGCCGAAGACGCGGGCGTTCCACGCCCCTTTCAGGGGATGGTCGACGCGGAAGACCTCCCGGTGCGCGGGCTGGAAGACGTTTTCCAACCGTTCCATGTCGGCGAATTTCGCCAGTTTATTTCTCCCCATGTACTTGTATGCCGATGTCCTTGATTCCTTTTAATACTTTCTCTTTCATCCGGTGGCGGATTTCCACGCGGTAGAGGCCGACGGAATCCAGCGCAAGGGGCGGCCCGGCCGTCGCCCGGACCGTCTTCAGGGAGGCGCCGCCGCCCGTCCAGCGCCCGTCGCCGTCGACGACGAGCAGTTCCACGCGCTCCCCGGCCAGCGTCTCGCCGCGCCGCGAGAGGGTGAGGGAGCAGGCGACGTTGGCCTGTCGCACGTCCATCGTGTGCCGCGCGTGGAGGGTGAAAGAGTAGCGCCCGGGGCGCGGGATCTCGACGTTGAAGGCGACGACGCTATCCCGCTCCCAGCGCTCGCCGGGCAGGGCGCGAAAGTTGGCGTAGAAGACCCCCGGCCCGGCCCCGCAGGCGGGGAGGAGGAGCAGGAGGAGGAGTCCCGCCCGTCGCTTGATCGTGTCCCGCGGTTGTACCATCTTTTTCACGGTTCCTGCACGCGCGCCATGACGCGGAGGAGGTTCCCGCCCCAGAGTTTTTCGAGGTCGGCGGGGGAGTAACCCCGGCGGAGTAGCTCGACGGTGAGGTTGATCAGCTCGTTGGCGCCGCGGCAGCCGGGGAGCGTCTCTCCCTCGTCGCCGTCGAAGTCGGTGCCGATACCAACGTGGTCGATGCCGGCGATCTTCACGACGTGGTCGACGTGCCGGGCGGCGTCCATGATGGTGACCTTGCCGGCGGGGCCGAGGAAGCGGGTGTAGAGGCAAACCTGCACGACGCCCCCGGCGGCAGCGATGGCCTCGAGCTGGGCGTCGGAGAGGTTGCGCGGGTGCTCGTGCAGCGCGCGGGCGGAGGAGTGGGAGGCGATGACGGGGCGCCGGCTCGTCTCGAGGACGTCGCGAAAGGTCTCCTCGCTGGCGTGGGAGACGTCCACGATGATCCCCAGGCGGTTCATCTCGCGGACGACCTCACGCCCGAAGGGGCTTAGCCCGCCGTGCTCCGGCGTCCCGCGGGCGGGGTCGCAGATGTCGTTGCTGCCGTTGTGGCAGAGGGTGATGTAGGCGACGCCCATCTCCTTGAAGCGGGCGAGGTTCGCGAGATCCTTCCCGATGGCGTACCCGTTCTCGATGGCGGGGAAGATGGCGCGCTTGCCGGCGCGCTTGAGGCGGTGGAGGTCGTCGACGGAGCGCGCGATGCCGGCCTCGCCCGGGCGGGCCTCGACCTGTTCGGTCACCTGCCGGAGGATCTCGACGGCTTGCCGCGTGGCCCGTCGCGAGGAGGCGTCGTCGCGTTTGCCCTGCGGGAGGTAGGCGACCATGAACGCGGCGTCGACCAGCCCCTCGCGCATCTTCGGGAGGTCGACCTTGACCGTCTCGTGGCGTCGGCCGAGGTCGAATCCCGCGGTGAATTTCATCGGCGTGTCGCAGTGCGAGTCGACGACCGGGTAGTCGCGGTGTATCTCCTTGGCCCGCTTGAAGAGGAGGGCCTCGTCGATGAAGTAGCGGAAGAGGCGTTCCATCGTCTCGTCGCGGAGGGGGATCATCCGCTCCGGGTGCCACTGCACGCCGAAGACGCGGTAGCAGGGCATCGCCTCGATCGCCTCGATGACCCCGTCGGGGGCGGTGGCGGCGACGGTGAAGCCGGGCGCCACCTCCCGCACGGCCTGGTGATGGTAGGAGTTGACGGGCACCGCCCGCCGTCCCAGCACGCGGAAGAGGCACGAGCGCTCGTCGACGGTGACGGTGTGCGAGGCGTGACCGGCGGGGGAGAGCTGGCGATGTTGCAGCGGGTTGCCCGGCAGTTGCGCGGGGATGTCCTGGAAATTCTTCCCACCGAACGCGAGGTTGATCAACTGGAGGCCGCGGCATATCCCGAAGACGGGCACCTGCCGGTTGGCGGCCAGCCGCGTCAGGAGGAGGTCGTAGCGGTCGCGCGCGTCGTCCACCTCCCCCAGCGCGGGGATCGGTTCCTCGCCGGCGTGCAGGGGGTTGATGTCGCCGCCGCCGCTGAGGAGCAGGCCGTCGATCCGGGCGACGACCTCCTCGAGCGCCGCGGCGTCGGCGTGGACGGGGATTAACAGGGGAACGCCGCCGGCGAGGAGCACCGACCGCACGTAATCGTCCGCGATGCACGAACTGCCCTCCTTGAAATGGGCCGAGATGCCGATGAGCGGCCTGCCCGGGCCGTCGATGGCATCCCGCGCGCGCGTCAGGTCTGCCGGGTAAACGGGGTCATTCATAAAGTACACGAGTAATAATAAGGTGATATTCTTGACATGTCGAGGCATAAAATGTATATCGTTGTTTCGCGTACGAAGATAAGCCGAAAATCGCTATATTTGCAACTCATTTCAAGATTTAATTGTCAAGGGTAAAATATGAAGCATTTCAAGCGAACTCTGGTGACCACGGCGTTGCCTTACGCCAACGGGCCGGTGCATATCGGGCACCTCGCGGGGGTCTACGTCCCGGCGGATATTTACGCGCGGTACCTGCGCCTCAAGGGGGAAGAGGTTGTCCTCGTCGGGGGATCCGACGAGCACGGCGTCCCCATCACCCTCAAGGCGCGGAAGGAGGGCGTCTCCCCGCGGGAGATCGTCGATCGCTACCACAACATGATCAGGGAGTCGTTTGCCGGGCGGGGGATCTCGTTCGACGTGTACTCCCGCACCAGTTCGCGGACGCATCACGAGTTGTCTTCTGCTTTTTTCAAGAAATTGTACGACGAGGGGAAGTTTATCGAGCGTACCACCCTGCAATTCTACGACGAGAAGGCCGGGCAGTTCCTGGCCGATCGCTACATCACCGGCACCTGCCCCCACTGCGGGAACGAGCGGGCGTACGGCGACCAGTGCGAGGCCTGCGGCACCAGCCTGAGCGCCTCCGATCTCGTCAACCCCATCTCGGCCATCACCGGGAACGTGCCGGGGCTGAAGGAGACGCGCCACTGGTACCTCCCGCTGGACGAATACGAGGCGTGGCTCAGGAAATGGGTGCTCGAGGAGCACGCCGAGTGGAAACCCAACGTCTACGGGCAGTGCAAGTCGTGGCTGGACAACGGCCTGCAAGCGCGCGCCGTCACCCGCGACCTCGACTGGGGCGTCCCCGTGCCCATCGAGGGGGCCGACGGGAAGGTGCTCTACGTCTGGTTCGACGCGCCCATCGGCTACATCTCCGCCACGAAAGAACTCACCCCCGACTGGGAAACCTACTGGAAGGATCCGGAGACCCGGCTGGTGCATTTCATCGGGAAGGATAATATCGTCTTTCACTGCATCATCTTCCCGGCGATGCTCAAGGCCGAGGGGTCGTACATCCTGCCGGATAACGTCCCCGCGAACGAGTTCCTCAACCTCGAGGGGGAGAAAATATCTACCACCCGTAACTGGGCCGTCTGGCTGCACGAGTACCTCGTCGACTTCAAGGACAAGCAGGACGTCCTGCGGTACGTGCTCACCGCCACCGCCCCCGAGACCAAGGATAACGATTTCACGTGGAAGGATTTCCAAGCCCGCAATAATAACGAACTCGTGGCTATCTACGGCAATTTCGTCAACCGGGCGCTCGTGCTGACCCGCAAGTATTTCGACAACCGGGTGCCGGAGCGCGGCGAGATCATCGATCGCGACCGCGAGGTGTTGGCCGAGATCCCCCGGGTCATCGAGCAGGTCGAGAGGAATATCGAGACCTTCCACTTCCGCGAGGCCCTGCGCGAGGCCCTGAACATGGCGCGCCTCGGGAACAAGTACCTGGCCGACACCGAGCCGTGGAAACTGTTCGCGACCGATCCCGCGCGGGTGGCCACCGTCTTGAATATCTGCCTGCAAGTGGCCGCCGACCTCTCCGCGTTGATGGAACCTTTCATGCCCTTCTCCTCCGCGAGGCTGCGGGGATTCATGAA
>JAISAV010000123.1 GCA_031266545.1 Odoribacteraceae bacterium
CAACTGCAACTCGGCTACACGGCCAAGTCGCCCCGCTGGGCCATCGCCTACAAGTACAAGGCCGAACGCGTGGAGAGCCGCCTGCTGGGCGTGGACTACCAGGTGGGACGCACGGGAGCCATCACCCCGGTCGCCAACCTCGAGCCGGTGCACGTCTCCGGCACCGTCGTCAAGCGGGCCTCCCTGCACAACGAGGACATCATGCGCGAGCTGGGCCTGCACGCCCGCGACCTCGTCTACGTCGAGAAGGGCGGCGAGATCATCCCGAAGATCGTCGGCGTGAACGAGGAAGCGCGCCAGCCCGGGGCGCCGCCCATCGCCTTCATCGCGCGCTGCCCGGAGTGCGGGACGGAACTCGTGCGCCGCGAGGGCGAGGCACACCACTACTGCCCCAACGAGGATCACTGCCCCCCGCAAATCGCCGGGAAGATCGAACACTTCGTCAGTCGCAAGGCGATGGACATCGACGGGATGGGCGTCGAGACGATCGACCTGCTGCTCTCCAAGAAGATCATCCGGGACGTGGCGGACATCTACGCGCTGCCGGATCGTCGCGAGGAGTTGATCGGGTTGGAGAAAATCGTCTACCCGGAGAGCTACGTGATGACCAGCATCCCGCTGTCGCGGGTCATCTACGCCTTCGAGATCGGCCTCAAGAACATCTCCGCCCGGCAGGCGGAGGAGATGGCCCTCCGCTTCGGGAGCCTCGCCCGCGCGAGCGTCGCCACGCGGGAGGAGTGGATGGAACTCGCCTCCCTGGGCGAGGAGCGGGCGAGGCTCGCGAGCCGGATCGCGGAATACTTCAACGCCCCCTTCAACGAACCCCTGGTGCGGCTGAAGGAGGCCGGCGAGGTGGACATGATCCCGCTGGACGCGGTGATCCACGCGCTGGACATGCCGGGGATCGGTCGCCGCGAGGCCGGGCTGCTGGCGGCGCGCTACGACTACCTCTACGAGCTGTTCATGGCCCCCGCCGCGGAGATCGCGACGATCGAGGGACTGAACGAAGCCGCCGCCGGTCGGGTGCGCGACTTCCTCGCGGGACGGGAGAAGCTCGTCCGCAAGCTCAACACGCTCGGCGTCTACCGCCTGCAAGAGAAATCCGTCGACAACCTCCTCGCGGGCATCGAACGCTCCAAGGAGGCCGACCTGCCCAACTTCCTCTTCGCGCTGGGCATCCGCTACATCGGCGAGACCGCCTCCCGGAACCTCGCCCGCCACTTCAAGCACGCACGGTCGCTCGCGGGGGCCACCCGCGAGCAGTTGATGGAAGTGGAAGACGTCGGCGAGCAGATGGCCGGGAGCCTCGTCCGCTACTTCGAGAAGGAGGAAAACCGGGCGCGGCTGGAACGCTTCCTCGCGTACGGCATCAGCGGCGCCTTGCGCGAGCAAGCGGGGGAAAGCCGGGCGCTCGAGGGGAAAACCCTCGTGATCACGGGGACGCTCTCCCTGCCGCGCGAGCACTTCAAGGCGCTCATCCTGAAAGCGGGAGGCAAGGTCAGCGACGCCGTCTCCGCCAAGACGAGCTACCTGCTGGCCGGGGAGAACGGCGGGAGCAAGCGGAAGCAGGCGGAGAAGTTCCAGGTGCCCATCTTGACGGAAAACGAGTTAAAGCGGTTGCTGGACGCTCCCGTTTCCGAATAATTGCTTACCTTTACGGCCTCTTCACGAATGTAATATATGGGACAGGAAGACACGAAAAAATTAAAGCTGATCATGCAATCGGCAAGCGAGGAAGCCAGGCGGCTGGGTAACGACAAGATCTACCCGGAACACCTCCTGCTGGGCGTCCTGAAAATGCAAGGCGGCCACGCGACGGACGTGCTGGTATCGCTGGGGCTGGACTCGCGCGAAATCAAGAGCCAGATCGAGCAACGGCTGGGAAGAAAACGCTACCACGCGGAAAACGCCAACGAGATAGACTTCACGCTGGCCACCAACAGCATCCTGCGCCGCGTCTCCGACGAGGCGTGGGAGATGGGCGACCCGGAACCGGAGCCTGAACACGTGATCCTGGCCATCCTCCGGGGCCGTTCCGGCTTCCTCGCCCGCCTGTTCAAGTCCATGAACGTCGATTACGAGGTCTTCCGGGAGGCCGTGCTCAAAGAAAAAACGCGGATGCAATCGGACTACAGCGACGAGGATGACGCGGACGACGAGGACGAGAACCCGTTCACGATGGCGCCCCCGCCATCCCGCCAGTCGGGCACGCCCGTGCTTGACAACTTTGGCTTCGACATCACGAGGGCGGCCGAGGAGGGAAAACTGGATCCCATCGTAGGCCGTAACCGGGAGATCGAGCGGCTGGTGCAGATCCTGAGCCGCCGCAAGAAAAACAACCCCGTGCTGATCGGGGAACCCGGCGTGGGCAAGTCGGCCATCGCCGAGGGGCTGGCGGCCCGCATCGTGGAGCGGAGGGTGTCGCGGGTACTGTTCGACAAGCGGGTGATCTCGCTCGACATGGCCTCCATCGTCGCCGGCACCAAGTACCGCGGGCAATTCGAGGAGCGCATGAAATCCCTCCTCGCCGAGCTGTCCAAGAACCGGGAGGTGATCCTCTTCATCGACGAGATACACACCATCGTGGGTGCCGGCGCCTCCGGGGGCAGCCTCGACGCGGCCAACATGCTGAAACCGGCCCTCTCGCGCGGGGAGATACAGTGCATCGGGGCCACCACCCTCAACGAGTACCGCCAGAACATCGAGAAAGACGGGGCGCTCGAGCGGCGCTTCCAGAAGGTGCTGGTGGAGCCGACCACGTTCGACGAGACGATCGAGATACTCAACAACATCAAGACCCGCTACGAGGATCACCACAACGTGCTCTACACGCCCGAGGCCGTCAAGGCGTGCGTGCGGCTGACGGAACGGTACATCTCCGACCGCTCGCTGCCCGACAAGGCGATCGACGCGCTGGACGAGTCCGGGTCGCGGGTACACATCGCCAACATCAGCGTCCCCCCGGTCATCGAGACGCTGGAACGCAGGCTGGAACAGGTCAAGGAGAGCAAGCGCGTCGCCGCCCAGCAGCAAAACTTCGAGGTGGCAGCGGCCTTCCGCGACAAGGAACGCATCTTGCTCAAGGAGCTGGAAGACGAGAAAAAAATGTGGCAAAAAAGCCTGGACGAGAACCGGATCACGGTCACCGAGGAGCACATCGCCGAGGTGGTGGCCATGATGACCGGCGTGCCGGTAAAGCGAATCGCCAAGACGGAGGGCATGCGCCTCCTGCAAATGAACGAGGAGTTGAGCGACAGCCTCGTCGGCCAGCGGGAGGCCATCGAGAAGGTCGTGAAGGCCATCTACCGGAACCGCGCCGGGCTGAAAGACCCGAACCGCCCGATCGGCTCGTTCATCTTCCTGGGGCCGACCGGCGTCGGGAAGACCCAACTGGCCAAGGTGCTCGCCCGCTTCCTGTTCGACTCCAACGACGCGCTGATCCGCGTCGACATGAGCGAGTACATGGAGAAATTCGCCGTCTCGCGCCTCATGGGCGCCCCCCCGGGCTACGTCGGCTACGAGGAGGGGGGACAGTTGACGGAAAAGGTGCGCCGCAAGCCCTACTCGGTCATCCTGCTGGACGAGATCGAGAAGGCACACCCCGACGTCTTCAACATCCTGCTGCAACTGCTGGACGACGGGCAACTGACCGACAGCCTCGGCAGGAAGATCGACTTCAAGAACACCATCGTCATCATGACCTCCAACATCGGCAGCCGCCAGTTGAAGGACTTCGGGCGCGGGATCGGCTTCGGTTCCAGCGACCGCTCCGGGGACAGCGACTACACCCGCGGCGTGGTGCAGAAGGCGTTGAAGAACACCTTCTCGCCGGAGTTCCTGAACCGGGTCGACGACGTGATCATGTTCAACGCCCTGTCGAAAGAAGACCTCTTGCAGATCGTCGACATCGAGCTGGCGGCCCTCTTCAAGCGAGTGACAGACCTCGGCCTGCAGGTCACCATCACCAGCCCGGCCAAGACGTTCCTCGCCGAAAAGGGATTCGACCCGCAGTACGGCGCCCGCCCCCTGAAAAGGGCCATCCAGAAATACCTCGAGGACGAACTCTCCGAGCTGATCATCAAGGGAGTGCCCGAGGGCGCCGAGTTGCTCGTGGAGGTAAAGGACGAGAAAATCGCCATCAATTTCTGACGCGAGGGGAGCCACTCCCCCCGATCGAAACCGGACGACATGGATAAAGGTGAAACCGACGAGTTGATCAACGAGATCCGCGAGGGCAAAGAAGAAGCCTTCGCGACCGTCTTTCACCTGTATTACAAGCCACTGTTGAGCTACGCCTACCGGATCCTTCGCGACCCGGAACTGGCGAACGACACCGTACAAGGCGCCTTTTGCCATTTCTACGAGCACCGGGCGAGGATCTCGATCACCCTTTCCATCAAGTCTTACCTCTACAAGACGGTGTACAACGCCTGCCTGGACGCTATCAAGCACCGGAAAGTCCAGCACAACTACGTCAACCAACAACTCCTCGACTTCTATTTCTCCAAGATCGTGCAGACCCCGGAGGCCGAGATGGCGCTTTACAACGAATCAATAGGCGAGGAATTGCGAAAAGCGATCGACCGCCTGCCAGCACGTTGCCGGGAGATATTCGTGCTCAGCAAGTACGATGGCTTATCCAACAAACAGATCGCAGAGCAATTGAACATCTCTGAAAAAACGGTAGAAGCCCAGATGACCAACGCCTTCTCGCGCCTGCGGAAGGATCTGGAATGGCTGCTGTGTTTAATTTTATTTAGCCAAGTCTAAGGGTAGAACGGACTCAGGTCGTCATAGCATTAGAAAACGAAAAATGCTATGGACTCTTTAATCATCAAAGTGCTAAACGGAGAGGCGACTACCGGGGAAATACGAGAGTTGGCCCGCTGGATGCAAGATGAGCCAAATGAGGCTTACTTCCGCCAGCTCAAAAAGGCGTGGCACTTGACCAACGGGATCGTCCTGACCCCGGAACGGGAAGAAGAGGAACTGCAACGCTACCTCGCCTACATCCGGGCCGCCCACGGGAGACGGCGCAACCTCCTCAACAGGTGGACGCAATATGCGGCCATCCTCGCGTTGCCCGCACTGGGCGTCGC
>JAISAV010000125.1 GCA_031266545.1 Odoribacteraceae bacterium
CTACTACCGCATGAAGAACATCGAGGCGGATACCCAGATGCGGGATTCCATCGCCAAACCCGGCAACCAGAAGAAAGAGCGCTAATCACCTGCTTCCCCGGTCGCGGGAAAAGATCATCGCCGCGCAGGCTGTAAATGGCCCCCAGAAGTTTTTATAACTTTTGGAGGCCATTCTCTTATATAACAAGCTATCGAACCTGAGTTCGGGATAAACATAGCCCGCTAGGGCTTATATATCAATAGAAAATATATCCCGTCCGTTCCCGAACGCCGTAGCTGTTCAACCCCTGACGGGCATAGCCGTCAGATTAAGGGCTAAAGGCCCGCCATAACCTAGCCCAACGCAACGCGTTGGGTAAAATAGATACGTCCTCTAACCTGCGCCCTGATATATCCATTATCCAACGCAACGCATTGGGCTGGGTTATGACGGGCCTTTAGCCCTTAACCTGACGGCATTGGGGGCGCTTCGTCACAACATTGTTATGAGCACCGTCACGACGACATTGTGAGCCTCGTCACAACAATGTTGTGAGCACCGTCACAACGACGTTGTGAGCCTCGTCACAACAATGTTGTGAGCACCGTCACAATGATGTTGTGAGCCTCGTCACAACGTCGTTGTGAGGCTCGATGCGGGATGGATGCGGCTAAAAGCCTCGTTCTCCGGGTTGCGATGACGGGCGCTAACGCACGAGTGGTCGGAAGATCTACAAGAAACGAATTACACTATTTCTCTTTAACAAACCAGTTTTTATCCCGAATTTTTGTCTGATTTTCAGCGATATCTTGAAGTTCTTCTTGAATTGCGATATAGGTGCGATTTAATTCAAATCGTTCTTCCGGATTTAAATCGTGAGAATCCAGCCGGCTTTTAATATCGATCAAAACTTCCTGGGCTCTTTTTAATTTGTGTGACATATCATCGTCCGACAGTTTTTCCACCCCATATTTCAATCCTGTTAAAGACGCCAAAATCACCCCCGCGATCAATAGCGGCTTTTTTATACGATTGTTATTTTTCATGTCAACCTTCTTATTCTATTGTTTGTGATATATCTGATTATGAACAGTATTCAACTCCCGGGCTTTTGCAGCCCGATGCGAGGAGCGAGAGTGCGAGCAACGCGATGACAAGCGGCTTGATTTTCATGGCTAATTCTTCACGGTATAAAATATCAACGCGGGATTTTCGTATTCATCATAGCTCGCCAACGTTTCCCGCAGGCCCTCGTATCGCGCGGGTGGCGGCTCATCTTTTGCCAGCCTGTCGCGGAATGCAAAGATCGCGTCGTTGTTCCATACCCGGATGATGGTGTTCCCTTCCTTGTACTGGTACATGCCGAAATCTGGAGACGAGTGCAGGTAGTTGTCCACGAAAATGCCCGCGTTCTTTTTCTTGTCCCAGATGATGGCGTTATACATGCTCCCGATCCCGAAGCTATTCCGCGTGTCCGGGCGGATAAAATCACAGATGATAAAACGATCGTTCTCGAAAAACGTGTTCATGCCTACATTATAACTTCCCCTAATCTCTCCCCTAAGTTGAAAATAGTTATTCTCGTTTCTCTCCAACGCCGTCACTATCGCGTCCCTGCTCATGTTTTCCCCGTCCGAGATGATCATGTACGGTTTGACTCCCTTGTCGTCATACGCGGAGAGGGTGTCCGAGAACGGGTGGCTGAAGATCACGCGGTCGTTGTAGAGATGAAACGGGGACGCATAAAGTTTATACGAGATATCCTTTGTCTTCACCGGGTAGGCGAGTAGGTCTTTTCTCGCCGCGTAATCTGCCGCGCTCACGGTCGAGTACACGTTGTTCGCCCTCCAGTTGGTCGAGGAATGGCAAAAAAGTTCGCCGTTGTCTAATAAGGCAAAATTATCGACAAACTTCAAATCTTCATTTTTATGCTTCACGGAGCGAAGGTAACCCGCCGACAGGTCATAGACGTGTACCGCCTTCGCGGAAGGATCCACGAGGTTTATCGTGCTATCTATCGCA
This sequence comes from Odoribacteraceae bacterium, assembly GCA_031266545.1. GTDB lineage: Bacteria > Bacteroidota > Bacteroidia > Bacteroidales > Marinifilaceae > JAIRKS01. The sequence continues at coordinate 2,003 of JAISAV010000125.1, forward strand.
TTGATGTAAAAACCCGACAGCCCCAGGTATTCGCCGACTCCCCTTCCTTTTTTGCCCACGTCTTGCAGAAAACGCCCGTTGTCGTCGAACACGAGCAAGCGGTTTTGATTCTTGTCAAAAACGTAAATGTACCCGTCGAACAGGCTTACCCCGTTCACGTTGGCGATCAGGCTTGCCGGTGTCGTTTCCAGCCGCACCACGCGGCACGCGGCAAAGTAGCTCGTGTCGCCGTAGGCCACTTGCTCTACCCGGGGTAACGATCGCACGAGAATCGTCGGGAGGCTCGTTTCATGCTCCCGGCAACCGGGAGCGAGGGTCGCGATCAAGAAGAGCGCGAGGGGGTAAATCTTGTTTTTCATCGTTTTTCTGGATACGAGTTTATCATTTTATCAAGTATTCGGGCGCCGGGCATTACCCGGGACGCCCCCGTGTTCATAACTTTACGACAAATGTACAATAATTAATTTTAAATATTGGCGGGTAAGGCCTCCATGCTTTGGCGGAATGAGCGCGTGTTCTGACATAAAAGGCGCTCGCGGGAAATGGTGTAGGTAAAAACAGTATCTTCGCGTGCACGTAACGGCAATATTGATTAAAAAACACGATGATATCAAGAGACGAAGCGTGGGCACTGCTCACGAGATACAATCAGGAGGCTTTCCACCTGCGCCACGCGCGGGTCGTGGAGGGCGTGATGCGCTATTTCGCGTTGTCGCTGGGTTATGAAGGGGAGGCGGATTTCTGGGCACTTGTCGGGTTGTTGCACGACCTCGATTTCGAGCGGTATCCCGAAGAGCATTGTGTCCGCCAGCAGCAAATCATGAGGGAAAATGGCGTGGACGAGCGGCTGATCCGCGCGACGGCAAGTCATGGTTACGGCATAACGGTGGACATTGAACCCCTCCACGAGATGGAGCGAGTCCTGTATGCCGTTGATGAATTGACGGGGCTAATCGGCGCGGTCGCGCTCATGCGGCCCTCCAAGAGCGTGATGGATTTGGAGGTCTCGTCGGTGCGGAAGAAATACAAGTCGGCAAACTTCGCGGCGGGCTGCTCGCGGGAAGTGATCGAGCGCGGCGCGGCCATGCTGGGTTGGGAGCTGGACGCGTTGATCGGTAAAACCATCCTTGCCATGCGCTCGCTGGAGGAGACGATGGCGGGGGAAGAAGAAGGTTGATACCCGTATACGCGCGTGCTAAAACGAGGCGAGGTGTTCAAACAGTTCTGAACACCTCGCCTTTCTTATTATTTATCGCGCATGATCAAGCCGCCGCCCTCCTTGGCATCCACCACGATATGTCCATCGCGGGAGAGTTGCCCGGAGAGGATGCGCTTGGACAGCTCGTTGAGCAGGGTGCGCTGGATGACCCGCTTCACCGGTCGCGCGCCGAACTGGGGATCGTACCCCTCCGCGGCGATCCACTCCACGGCCCGGTCCGTCACGTCGAGGGCGATCCCGTTGCCCGCCAGCATCTTGACGACCGAAGCCACTTGCAAGCGCACGACCTCCACGATCTCGGAACGCCGCAAGGGGGCGAACATCACGACCTCGTCCACCCGGTTCAGGAACTCGGGGCGAATCGTCTTTTTCAATAACTCGTAGACCTCGCGGTTGGTGCGTTCCAGCACCTCCTCGCGGTTGTTCTCGTCGAGGTGCTCGAGGCGCTCTTGTATGAGGGAGGCCCCGATGTTAGAGGTCATGATGATGATCGTGTTCTTGAAATCGACCACCCGTCCCTTGTTATCGGTCAGCCGCCCGTCGTCCAGCACCTGCAGCAGGATGTTGAAGACGTCCGGGTGGGCCTTCTCGATCTCGTCGAGCAGCACCACCGAGTAGGGCTTCCGCCGCACGGCCTCGGTCAGTTGTCCCCCCTCGTCGTATCCCACGTATCCCGGGGGCGCCCCGACCAGACGGGAGACGGAATGACGCTCCTGGTACTCGGACATGTCGACGCGCGTCATCAGCGACTCGTCGTCGAAGAGGAACTCGGCGAGGGCTTTCGCCAGCTCGGTCTTCCCGACGCCGGTGGTGCCCAGGAAGATGAACGAGCCGATCGGGCGCTTGCCGTCCTGCAAACCCGAGCGATTCCTGCGCACGGCGTCCGCCAGCGCCGTGATGGCCGCGTCTTGTCCCACGACGCGCTCGTGTAACTTCTCCTCGAGGTGCAGCAATTTCTGGCGCTCGCCCTCCATCATGCGGTTGACGGGGATTCCCGTCCACTTGGAGACCACCGCCGCGATGTCGTCGCTCGTCACCTCCTCGCGCAACAGGGAACCGTGTTGCTGCTGCGTCTCGGCGAGCTTCGCCTGCACCTCCTCGATGCGCCGTTCCGCCTCCTTGATCTTCCCGTAGCGCAACTCGGCCACCTTGCCGTAATCCCCCTCCCGCTCGGCCCGGTTGGCCTCGAAGCGGAAGGTCTCGATGGCGTCCTTGTTCTTTTGTACCTCGTCGATCAAGGCCCGCTCGGACTCCCACCGCGCCTTGAGCCGCACGCACTCTTGCCGCTCGTTGGCCAGCTCTTTCTCGATCTCGTCCAGTTTCTTGCTCTTGCCCTCGCGCTTGATGGCTTCTTTCTCGATTTCCAGTTGCTGCACCCGCCGGTTGAGGATCTCGAGATCCTCGGGCACGGAGTTCATTTCCAGCCGCAACTTCGCCGCCGCTTCGTCGACCAGGTCAATGGCCTTGTCCGGCAGGAAACGGTCGGAAATGTACCGGCGCGAAAGCTCGACGGAGGCGATGATGGCGTCGTCCGTGATCCGCACCTTGTGGTGATTCTCGTAGCGTTCCTTTAGCCCGCGCATGATGCTGATGGCGCTCGCGGCGTCCGGCTCGTTGATCATTACCTTCTGGAAACGACGTTCCAGCGCCTTGTCCTGCTCGAAATATTTCTGGTACTCGTTGAGCGTCGTGGCGCCGATCGCCCGCAGGTCTCCCCGCGCGAGCGCCGGCTTCAGGATGTTGGCCGCGTCCATGGCGCCCTCGGATTTGCCCGCTCCCACGAGCGTGTGAATCTCGTCGATAAAGAGGATGATCTCCCCTTCCGACTGCACGACCTCGTTGACGACCGCCTTCAACCGCTCCTCGAATTCTCCCTTGTACTTGGCCCCGGCGATCAAGGCGCCCATGTCCAGCGAGAAGATGTTCTTCGACGCGAGGCTGGAAGGGACGTCGCCGTTGACGATCCGCTGCGCCAGCCCCTCGGCGATTGCGGTCTTGCCCACGCCGGGTTCCCCGATCAGGATCGGGTTATTCTTGGTACGACGCGAAAGAATCTGCAGGACGCGCCGGATCTCGTCGTCCCGGCCGATCACGGGGTCGAGTTTCCCCGTCCGCGCCCGCTCGTTCAAATTAATGGCGTACCGCCCGAGGGCGTCATAGCTCTCTTCCGCCGAAGGCGAGGTGACATGCGCCCCCTTGCGCAGCTCTTCGACGGCCGCGCGGGCGCCGTCGAGCGTCAACCCGCTATCCTTCAATAGCCGGGCCACGGGATCATCTGCCGAGAGGATCCCCAGCAGGATATGTTCCAGCGAGACGTATTGGTCGCCCATCTCGGTGGCCAACCGTGCGGCGCGTTCCAGCGACTGGGCGGCCCCCGCGGAGAGGTAGGGCGTGCCGCCCGATACCTTCGGGTAACCGGCCACCACCCGTTCCAGCGCCGCCGAAACGTTACGGGCGTTTACCCCTAGCTTGTCAAAAATGAATCGCGTGATGTTTTCTCCCTTGGCGATCACCCCCTGCAACAGATGTCCCGTCTCGATGGCTTGGTGTCCGCCTTGTTGCGCGAGTTGCACGGCTTCCTGCACGGCTTCTTGCGACTTGTTGGTATAATTGTTCATGTTCATGACTTTGTTTTTTTGTCCTCCATGCCTTTGCAAAAGCCATTCCACTCCCGATTTCGGACAAAATGACGGTGTTTTATCACGAAATTGCGTCAACATGTCCTGCTTGATCTTCCGCCGCGGTGCAATTAGTAGAACTCTATCAAACCAGCAAATCAAACGTAAACGAACATATTAAACGTATCTTCGAAGAAGGCGAGCCGGACGAAAATTCAGTTGTTCGGAATTTCCGAACAACTGCCGCCGATGGCAAAAATTACTTCATCATGTCCAATCCATAATTCAACCTGAGTTCGGGATAAGAAATGATATAAATCATTATGCATCGGTTACTTGTTGCCCGTAGGGCATCCATATCAATAGAAAACGGCCTTTTCTCCCTCGCAACCCCGTCAGGGGTTGAACACCTACGGCGTTCGGGAACGGACGGGTAATATTTTCTATTGATATGAATGCCCTATGGGCAACAACCAACATGCTTGTCGATTTCTATTGATATTGCCCCCCATAATTCATAATTCATAATTTAAAAATGTAAGCCCTAACGGGCTATGCTTATCCCGAATTCAGGTTAATTCAATATCGTTTACTTGAGGGTCAACAGTGGTCGGTGGTCAATGGTTAG
>JAISAV010000131.1 GCA_031266545.1 Odoribacteraceae bacterium
TCATCGTCGGCTCGCCGGACGTGGCAGGCCCGTGGAGCACCAAGCTCTACAACCTCCTGCGCGCCATCCAGTACGGCGACGCCCCCGACAAGTTCGGCTGGATTACTTTCGCGGGATGACCGAAAGACACGCTCGAAGAAAAACTCACGGGTAGATAAAGGTTACTCTTCGTCAAGGGGCTTGTGACACGCGTCACAAGCCCCTCGTGGTTTATCCTCTGCCCGGTAATGCCGTCAACTTAAGGATATTCTGTGCGAAATGCTTCCCCAAAAGTGCGTAGCACTTAGGCGTTTATAGCCGTGGGTGAAAGCCCACGGAAAACGAGATATCCCTCCTACACGCGCCGCGTAGCGGTGCTGCAATCATGTCACATACACCTCGCCATTAACGGCACCACTACGTGGCGCATGAATATGGAATGTCGCGTTTTCCGTGGGCTTTCACCCACGGCTATAAACACATAAGCGCTATGCGCTTACGAGGACGTAATCTTCCGACCACGACTGGGCGTATGCCATACGCCCCTACGGAATGGTTACACCCCACGGCATACTTACACCGCATTGCTGTAGGGGCAGGGCAGGCCCTTTCAAGATCGCGGGAAAGGAGCAGGCCGCGGGAAAAGGGCAGGGCATGCCCTGCCCCTACGGAGACTGTGGGGAGAGGCGAAGATTTTTTCGCCCCTACATGCATCCGGTCGATCACGGCACGTGAATATCCACGAATGGTTGGCGTCCTGCGTAGGGGCGAAAAATTTTTCGCCCGCACCCGTCTACAAGGGTGCAGGATAGGAGGCACACGTCTACGAGATCAGGAGTTCGCGTGCTTGACGATTAACTCGCCAAACAGGGTGTTTGCCCAGGCAAACCAGCGGCGGGTGAACTTGGAGGGATCGTTCTTGTGGAAAGACTCGTGCATAAAGCCGGTGTTGCCGTCGGTGTCCCGGAGCGTCTGTATGCAACGGGCGATTTCTTCCCGGTCGGTGCTCGTCAGGGCGCGCATGATGATGCTCATGGGCCAAATCATATCGTAACCGATGTGCGGGCCACCGATTCCCTCGGCGGCTTGTCCCCGGAAGAAGTAGGGGTTGTCCGTGCTCCATACCAGTTGACGGGTATTCCGGTAGACGGGATCGTCGATTGCAGTCGCTCCCAAGTAGGGCAACGAGAGGAGGCTGGGGACGTTGGCGTCGTCCGTGAAATAGGTGTTCCCGAAGCCGTCAACCTCGTAAGCGTAAACCTTCCCGTGTTTCGGGTGGGTGACGATGGCGTGTTGCCGGGCGGCGGCTTGCACCTCGTCGGCCAGTTCGTGGCAACTGGCGGCCAGCGGGGCGTCGAGGGAGACGCGCTGGGCGATCTCCGCGATCTGCCGCAGGGAGACGATGGCGAACAGGTTGGAGGGGACGAGAAAGCCGAAAGTCGTGGCGTCATCCGAGGGGCGGAACATGGAGGCGATCAGGCCAACGGGGTTCAACGGGTGCCCGTAACCGTCGTTGCACACCGTGTCCAATTGTCGTTCCGTCTTGCGCATGAAGCGGTACGGCCCTAGCCCGTTCTTGCGTTGTTGTTCGCGGAAGGTCTGCAGAACGAGGTGCATCGCCTGTTTCCAGGCGGCGTCGAAGACGCTGGCGTCGCCGGTGGTCTTCCAGTAGTGATAGGCCAGGCGCACGGGGTAGCAAAGGGAGTCGATCTCCCACTTGCGCTCGTGGGTGTAGGGTTTCATGCGGGTGATGTCCGAGGCCCACTCGCTCGCCTCTGCCCCGTGGGTGAAACTGTTGGCGTAGGGGTCTAACAGGATGCAACGGGTCTGGCGGTTGATCACGCCGGCGATCAAAAGGCGCAACGGCTCGTCCTGCTTGCACAAGGGAAGGTACGGCCACACTTGCGCGGCGGAATCCCTTAGCCACATGGCGTTAATGTCCCCCGTGATCACGAATGTGTCGGGACGGCCTTCCAGCATTTGGAAGTCGACGGTGGTGTCCAGCGTGTTGGGGAAGCAATTCTCGAACATCCAGGCTAACTTGGGGTCTTTTAACTGCCCTTTCGTCTTCACGATCAATTCCTCCACCGCCCGCGAGGTGAACTTGCGATCAGGCAGCGGCGGGCGCTTGCTCTCGTACTCCCCCGCGGCGAGGGGGGAAGCGTTCGCGAACACGTGTTTCAGGGGCGTCGCATTCACGGCGGTCGCGGCCAGCAACATTCCCCCTTTCTTCAAGAAATCCCTTCGAGTGGTCATGAGTGTTTATTTTGAGCGTTAAAAATCTTCCCGCACGCCCTCGATCTGTTCCACGTTGAGGTCACTCTCGTTGCTGTTGGAGGCGACGTCGTAGTGAGGTAGCGGGTTCTTGAGCAATTGAAGATTTTGCCGGCGATTGTTGCAGACGTCCGTGGCGAGGTAGAGGGCGTTGCGCAATCCCTGCTCGTCGGCGATCCCCTGTCCCGCGACGTCCCATCCCGGGCTGTCAAGGGAGAAGGCGCATACCCCCGGCACGCCGGTCACGTAAGCGGCCCCGGAGCCTTCCGAGAGGGATTTAAACGGGATCACCCCCTGGTCGTTGTACATCGCGAGGACGGCGTCGAATTTCTCGTACAGGCGCTCGGAAAAGAAGCGATCGGGCATGAAAGGCCCGACGGCCATGATGCCGTTCTGGCGCGCCCGCTCGATGGCGGGGATGATCACGTTCGCCTCTTCCTCGCCGTTGTCCCCGGCCTTGAAGTACGGGTTTAGGCCCAGCACCGCGATCTTCGGCTTGGAGATCGTGAAGTCGATCTTTAGGCTGCTGTATAACATCTGGAGCTTTCTGCCGAGATTCTTTGTCGTGATCAACTGGGGCACCTCGCGGAGCGGCACGTTTTCCGTGACGAAGCCGATCTTCATCCGCTCGCCGACCAAGATCGTCATGATCTCCGGCACGTTGTAGCATTTCGCGAGATACTCCGGGAAGCCCCGGTTACCCGCCCGCGTGAAGCTCGCCTCGCCTTGCGGGGCCATGATGACCAGGTCGATCTCGTTTTTGTCCAGGTGATGCAAGGCGCTGTTCAGGGAGGTAGTGGCCGCGAGGGCCGACTCTTCCGTCTCTTTCCCGATTTCCACCTTGACGTTGTCGTCAATGCAGTGGATGATGTTTGCCCGTTTCGCGTTGGCCTCGGACGGGATCTTGATCGGGTTGAGGGAGAAGTTTTCCACGTTCAACACCTTGCGATAATAGGCCGCCACTTTCGACGAGCCGTATAGGATGGGGGTGCACAACTCGCATATCCGGTTTTCGAGCAGTAATTTTATGATTAACTCGTAGGAGACGCTGTTGACGTCCCCGTGCGTGATCCCTACTCTTAGTCTATTTTCCATTTCACTACTTTAATTAACTTTCGCGAAGGTAAAAAAAACGCGAGCGATAATCACCGCTCGCGTCGTTTTATTTATCCCCTTCTTTCGGGGCGCGGGGGTCTTGGCCCCCGGTTATGGTAGTCATCCCTCCCGCCGCGGTCTTCTCCTGCCGGTCTTTCCGGTTTGGGAAGCAACGCCTTGCGAGAAAGTTTAAACTTGCCCGTCTTGGGGTCGATGTCGATTAATTTGACCGTGATCCGGTCTCCTTCTTTCAAGGCGTCTTCGACCTTTTCCAGTCGCCTGTGCTCGATCTCGGAGATGTGGAGCAGGCCATCCTTGCCCGGCACGAACTCGACAAAGGCGCCAAACGTGGTGATGCTCTTGACCACTCCCTCGTAGATCTCGCCGACTTCCGGCTTGACCGCGATAGACCTGACCCGGCCCACGGCGATGGCGATCGATTCGGCGTTGGTGGCCGAGATGGTGACGATGCCCACGTTGCCCTCTTCCTCGATCACGATCACGGCGCCGGATTTCTCCTGGATGTCCTGGATGATCTTCCCGCCGGGGCCGATGATGGCGCCGATCTGGTCTTTATCTACCGTGAGGGTGACCATGCGCGGCGCGTGCGGCTTGAGGTCGGGACGCGGCGCGGGGAGCGTATCGGTGACGATGTCCATGATGTGCAGGCGGCCTTGTCTCGCTTGTTCCAGGGCTTTCTCCAAGATCTCGTAGGGGAGGCCGTCGACCTTGATGTCCATCTGGGTGGCGGTGATGCCGTCGACGGTGCCGGTGACCTTAAAGTCCATGTCCCCGAGGTGATCCTCGTCGCCCAGGATGTCAGACAACACGGCGTATTTCGCGCATCCCTTGTCGGTGATCAGCCCCATCGCGATACCCGTGACGGGCTTCTTGATCGGGATACCGGCGTCCATCAACGCGAGCGTGCCGGAACAAACCGTTGCCATCGAGGAGGAGCCGTTCGACTCGAGAACGTCCGAGACGATGCGTACCGTGTAGGGATAATCATCCGGCATCACGGCCCGCAACGCGCGGTGTGCCAAGTTCCCGTGGCCTACCTCGCGCCGCCCGACGCCGCGGGTGGGCTTGGCCTCGCCGGTGGAGAAGGGGGGGAAGTTATAGTGAAGCAGGAATTTTTCCTTGCCTTGTGCCGTGGCCTCGTCCACGATTTTCTCGTCCAGCTTGGTGCCCAGCGTGGCCGTTGCCAATGCCTGGGTCTCGCCACGGGTAAATATCGCCACGCCGTGGGGGCCGGGTAACGTGCCCGCCTCGCACCAGATCGGGCGGATCTGGTCGGTGGAACGCCCGTCCAGGCGTAATCCCTCGTCGAGGATCATCCGGCGCACGGCCTCTTTCTCCACGTCGTGATAGTAGCGTTTCACGAGGCTCTTTTTCTCGTCGCGCTCTTCTTCCGGGAGGGATTCCAAAAATTCTTCCCGCACTTGCTCGAAGAGTTGCCCGCGCAGTTTCTTGTCGGCGTTGCACTGGCGAGCCACGGCGTAAGCCTTGTCGTAGCACTTCTCCCACACGGTTTTCCGCAACTCCTCGTCGTTGTTCTCGTGGCAGTAGGTTCTTTTTTCCTTCTTGACCGCTTCTGCCAGCTCGAGTTGCGCCCGGCATTGCTCCTTGATCGCCTCGTGGGCGAATTTGATGGCGTCGAGCATCACTTTTTCGGTGACTTCCTTCATCTCGCCTTCCACCATCATGATGTTTTCCATCGTGGCGGCCACGATGATGTCGAGGTCGGCATGTGCCAGCTCGCTCTTCACGGGGTTGATTTTAAATTCCCCGTTGACGCGGGCCACCCGTACCTCGGAGATCGGCCCGTGGAACGGCACGTCGCTCACGGATAACGCCGCAGAGGCGGCCAGCCCGGCCAGGGCGTCGGGCATCGATTCGTCGTCGCCCGAGTAGAGCGTCACTTGCACGAACGTCTCCGCGTGGTAATCATCCGGGAATAACGGGCGGAGCGCCCTGTCAATTAACCGGGAAACCAGTATCTCGTAGTCCGACGGGCGTCCTTCCCTCCGGGTAAATCCCCCGGGGAAACGGCCAACCGCCGAAAATTTTTCCTTGTAGTCCACGGACAACGGCATGAAATCCACGTCTTCGCCGGCCTCCTGGGCCGATACCACGGTAGCCAGCAACATCGTGCTACCCATCGTCAACACGACGGCCCCGTCGGCCTGCTTGGCCAGTTTTCCGGTTTGTAGCGTGATTTCCCTGCCGTCTTTTAGGGTAATACTCTTTTCAATTACATTCATACTCTTTTTTTTCAATTAGAACTCACCTTCTTTATGGGATTCTTCCATGTACGTTAGAGGAGGGGAGGGTTTTCTTTGATAGAAAACAATCCGAAGCGAACCCCGGATTGTCGTGTGATTATTTACGTATGTTCAATGCTTTGATGAGCGCTCGATAGCGCTCGATGTCTTCCCGCTTGGCATAGTCCAGCAAAGCCCTACGTTTTCCCACTAGTTTGATCAGCGACCGCTGGGTGGCAAAGTCCTTGCGGTTTTGTTTCAGGTGCTCGGTCAAATGAGCAATACGGTAGGAAAATAAAGCGACCTGGGACTCTATCGAGCCGGTATCTTTATTAGACTTCCCGTACGTCGAAAAAAGCTCTTCTTTCTTTTCGGATGTCAAATACATGATTTCTCTTTTTATGTCATTATTAATTTTAACGTCGCGAAAATATGCATTTTAATTGATACGGGAAAATTTGACGCCGAGAAAATTTTGATATTTAACCGCTCGCGGAACGTTTTCTCGATTTTATCCCTATTTTTGCGGCGGAAATCAAATCATACAATGAGAACGCGCATACTTTTTTTACTGTTTTTCTTGCCGCTTGTAGTTGTGGGGCAGCGGACAAAGATTGTTTTTAACGAGAAAGCCTACAACTTCGGGAAAATCGACGAGGGCAAGGGGACGGTCTCGCATGCTTTCACCTTTATCAACAAGGGGAACGCCCCCGTGTCGATCATCGACGTGGACGTCTCGTGCGGGTGTACCACCCCGAAGTGGAGCGACCACCCGATACTGCCCGGGCAGGAGGGGAGCGTCACCGTGAATTTTAGCCCGATAAACCAGTCGGGGAAATTCAGCAAGAAGATCGTCGTTTACGCTACCGGTCACACCGTCATCCCGCTAAAGATCAGCGGGGAGGTGAACGCCGAGGCGATTAATCCGGAGACAAATTTCCCCTTTGCCATTGGATCCTTGCGGATGAGCACGGACTCCGTCCGGCTGGATGCCAACCAGAGGTCGCAGATCATTCAACTGTTCAATGCCGGCAAAAAAAATATCGCCATCACCTCCATCTCGAAGCCCGGCGATGTCGTGATCGACTACACGCCCGTGCTCTTTTTGCCCAATTTACGGGGCAACTTGGTTTTTCTCTACACCCCCATGGACGGGAAAAAAGGGAAAAGATACGAGCGCGTGCTGATTAACACGAACGAGGGGGTCATGGGACTCATACATGTAACGATCACTCCCCCAGATGATCTATCCCGATAATTTTGAAGCGAAGATAAAATTCAACAAAATCCGGCAATTAGTCTCCGGTAACTGCCTCAGCGAGATGGGGCGGGAACTGGTGGACGAGATGGCTTTTTCCACCGACCCCGATGTCATCGGGGCGGCCCAGGCGGAGACGGAAGAGGCCATGCGCGTCTGCCGGGAGGAGGACGCTTTCCCGGCGGCGGCTTACCAAGACGCGCGGCTTTTTCTGGGACGGATACGCGTGGAAGGGCTTTTCCTCGAGGTCGCCGAGTTGATGATCCTGAAAAATTCGCTGGAAGCGCTTGGCGCCATACTCCGCTTTTTCAAGGACAAGGAAAAGAAATACCCCCGGCTCACCGGGCGGGCGGGCGTCGTTCGTTTTTTCCCGTATATCCTTCAGCGGCTGGACAGTATCCTTACCAAGCATGGGGCGGTAAAGGATTCGGCCTCACCTGCCTTGGCCAGTATCCGGCAGGCGATCGGGAAGAAACAAGCCGGCATCTCCCGGCGCATGCAAGCCTTGCTGCAAAAAGCGCAGGAGGAGGGATGGGCGGACAAAGATAGCAACCTCTCTGTCCGCGACGGGCGCGTGGTGATCCCCGTGCCGGCAGCCTACAAGCGCAAGATCGGCGGGATCGTCCACGACGAATCGACGACCGGGAAAACCTCCTATATCGAACCCACCGAGATCATCGAAACGAACAACGAGATCAGGGAATTACAAGGAGAGGAGAAACGCGAAATCACGCGCATCCTGCGACAGGTGGCCGACGACATCCGTCCCTATATCGACGACCTGTTACCCTCCTACGATTTCCTCGCCTTCCTCGATTTTGTCCGGGCGAAGGCGCTCTTTTCCCTGAACATCGACGCCCTCGCGCCCGCGTTCGTTGCCGCCCCTTGCGCCCGGTGGCACCACGCCCGGCACCCGCTCCTCCTCCTCTCCCTGCGGGCGACGGGGCGGGAGGTCGTTCCCCTCGACTTGGAGATTAACGAGAAGCAGCGCCTTGTCCTGATCTCCGGCCCCAACGCCGGGGGTAAATCGGTATGCTTGCAGGCGGCCGGGCTTTTGCAATACATGTTCCAGTGCGGCCTGCCCGTGCCGGTGGAGGACGACAGTCGTTTTGGCATTTTCAAGCATATCCTGATTGACATCGGGGACGAGCAATCCCTCGAGAACGACCTGAGCACGTACAGCTCCCACCTGATCAACATGAAAAACTTCCTCCGCCATGCCGACGCCGACGCCCTCGTCCTGATCGACGAATTTGGCGCCGGCACCGAACCCATGCTGGGGGGAGCCATCGCCGAGGCCATCCTAAATGCCTTGAATAATAAATCCGTCAAGGGAGTGATCACCACCCATTACACCAACCTCAAGCACTTCGCCGCCTCCACCGACGGCATTGAAAACGGGGCCATGCTCTACGACGCCCACCGGATGTCGCCCCTCTTCCGCCTAGAGATCGGCAACCCCGGCTCCTCTTTCGCCTTCGAGATCGCCAAGCAAATAGGCCTCCCCAGGGAGATCATCGACGACGCCACCGGCAAGATCGGGGAAGATCACGTCAACTTCGACAAGCACCTGAAGGAGATCATCCGGGACAAACGCTACTGGGAGGAGAAGCGAAAACAGATCCACCAGAACGAAAAACGGCTGGAAGAGGTGCTCCAAAAGTACCAACACGAATTGGAGGAGGCCTCCAAGCTCCGCAAAGAAGTCCTGAAAACGGCGAAGGAAAAGGCGCAAGAGATCCTCCGGGGAGCCAACAATACTTTCGAGGCCACCATCCGGGAGATCCGGGAAAGCCAAGCCGAAAAGGAGCGAACGAAAAAAGCGCGCCAGCTCTTCGAGCAGGAAAAAATACAATTGTTGGAGGCAGACGACGAAGAAGAGCGCCTGCAACGACGCATCGAACAACTCCGCGACAGGGAAAAAAGAAAAGAGAAACGCGAGAAAAAGCACCCCGCCGCGCCAACCACCGGGAGCGCCCCGGACAAGCAAGAAAGCGAGACCCTCGCCAAAGGCGACTTCGTCCAACTGGATAACAACGCCACCGGCGAGGTCATCGAAATCACCGACAAGAGCGTTGTCGTCGCACTCGGCAGCTTGATTACCACCGTCAAGCCCGGCCGCTTAACCAAAATCTCTCGCACGCGAGCGCAAAAAATCATGCAAGACAAGCCCCCGGCCGGCTACTCCAACTACTTCGAGAACGTCAGCCGCGTGCGTGCCGACTTCAAGTC
>JAISAV010000150.1 GCA_031266545.1 Odoribacteraceae bacterium
TCGCGCTGGGAGGGGAGGTCGTTCGGCGTGAACTCGTGCAAGGGCGGGTCGAGCAGGCGCACGGTGACGGGCAGGCCGTCCATCGCCTCGAAGATGCCCTCGAAGTCGCCCCGTTGCATGGGGAGCAGCTTCTCGAGCGCCACGCGGCGACCGGCCTCGTCGTCGGCGAGGATCATCTCGCGGACGGCCTTGATGCGGTCTCCCTCGAAGAACATGTGCTCCGTGCGGCAGAGGCCGATGCCCTTGGCCCCGAAGGAGCGGGCGACGCGGGCGTCGCGCGGCGTGTCGGCGTTGGTGCGCACGTGCATACGGGTATGCCGCTCGGACAGATCCATGATGGCGTTGAAGTCGCCAGAGAGTTCGGCCGCGGTGGTCTTGATCTCGCCGAGGTAGACGTTGCCGGTGGAGCCGTTGAGCGAGATCCAGTCGCCCTCGTTGACGGTGACGTTTTTCACCTTGAAGCGGCGCTTCTCGTAGTCAACCTCAAGCTCCCCGGCGCCGGAGACGCAGCACTTGCCCATGCCGCGGGCGACGACGGCGGCGTGCGAGGTCATGCCCCCGCGGGCGGTGAGGATGCCCTCGGAGACGTTCATCCCGCGGAGGTCCTCCGGGGAGGTCTCGAGCCGCACGAGGATGATCTTCTCGCCGCGGGCCTTCCACTCCTCGGCCTCGTCGGCGAAGAAGACGACCTTGCCGCAGGCGGCTCCCGGCGAGGCGGGCAGCCCTTTCGCGAGGAAGGCGGCCTTCTTCAGGGCCTCCTTGTCGAAGACGGGGTGGAGCAGCTCGTCCAGCTTGTTAGGCTCGAGGCGGAGGAGGGCGGTTTTCTCGTCGATCAAGCCCTCTTGCAGCATGTCCACGGCCATCTTGATCATGGCGAAGCCGGTGCGTTTCCCGTTGCGGGTTTGCAGCATCCAGAGCTTGTTATCCTGTATGGTGAACTCGAGGTCTTGCATGTCGTGGAAATAGTCCTCGAGTTTTTGCTGGGTGGCGTTCAGCTCGGCGTACGCGCCCGGCATGGCCTCTTCGAGCGAGGGGAAGTGGCTTGCGCGCACCTCCTCCTGGATGCCTTGCAGTTGCGCCCAGCGGCGGGATCCCTCGATGGTGATCTCCTGCGGGGTGCGGATGCCGGCGACCACGTCCTCGCCCTGGGCGTTGATCAGGTACTCGCCGTTGAAGATGTCCTCGCCGGTGGCGGCGTTACGCGTGAAGGCGACGCCGGTGGCGGAGGTGTCGCCCATGTTGCCGTAGACCATCGCCTGGACGTTGACGGCGGTGCCCCACTCCTCGGGGATCTGGTTGAGCTGGCGGTAGAGGATGGCCCGCTCCGTCATCCACGAGTCGAAGACGGCGTAGATGGCGCCCCAGAGTTGCTCCCACGGGTCGGTCGGGAAGGTCTTCCCGGTGCGATCCTTGACTACTTGCTTGAAGCGGGCGACGAGTACTTGCAGGTCGTCGGCGGAGAAGTCGGTGTCGTTCGTCACGCCCTTTTCCTTCTTGAGCCTGTCGATCTCCACCTCGAAGGGGTTGTGCTCGCCCTTGGCGGCGGCCACGCCCATCACGACGTCGCCGTACATCTGGACGAAGCGGCGGTAGGAGTCCCACGCGAAGCGGGGGTTGCCCGATTTCTCGGCGACGATCTTGACGGCGTCGTCGTTCATGCCCAGGTTAAGCACCGTGTCCATCATCCCCGGCATGGATACCCGCGCCCCGGAGCGCACGGAGACCAGGAGAGGGAAGGCCTCGCCTCGCGACCCGAACCTCGCGTTCATGATCTTTTCCGTGGCGGCGATGCCGGCCTTCACGTCGTTCCCGATCAACTGCTCGACGACGGCGCGCCCTTGCTGGTTGTAGACGGTGCATACTTCCGTGGTGATCGTGAACCCGGCGGGCACGGGCACCCCGATCAGGTTCATCTCGGCAAGGTTGGCGCCCTTGCCGCCAAGCAGGTTTTTCATGTCTGCTTTTCCTTCGGCTTTTCCGTCGCCAAAGGTGTAAACATACTTTGTACTCATTATTTTCGTGGTGTTTGACCCCGTTTCGGCACGGGGCGTTTGTAATATAATTAATTATTTATTCATCGTTTCACGGCAAACTGCAACCCCCGCCGCGGGGCGAGCCTCGTGACGGGGGTGCAAATGTACTCTTTTTTATCGAGAACGGGAAGATTTATTTTTGATATTTACCATTTAAATTCACCCGTTCTCGTGATTTTTTTTCTCGTGGTTGTACTTGACGAACACCTCCATCGCCTCGTACTCGGCCATGCCGAGCTTGTCGTAGAGGTCGGCCGTGTGGCGGTTGCGATCCTCGGCCCGTTGCCAGAACTCGCGGGGGTCGTCGCCGGGGAAGACGGGGCCGTTGTTCTGGGAGCAGTGCTTGTAGATGGACTTGCGCTTGATGGCCAGTTCCGAGGGGCTGATGGGGACGGCCATGTCCACGCTCTCGATGTTCCACTCCTGCCACGCGCCGCGGTACCACCACGTGTAGCAGTCCCGGAACCAGTCGTCGTCGCACACCTCGTCGTAGGCCAGCAGGATGGCCTCGAGGCAGATGCCGTGCGTGCCGTGGGGGTCGGCGAGGTCACCGGCGGCGTACACCTGGTGCGGCTTGATCGACCGGAGCAGGTCGGTGATGATGCGGGTGTCGGCCTCTCCCGGCGGGTTTTTCCTCTCGGAGCCGGTCTCGTAGAAGGGCAGGTTCAGGAAATGGACGCGCTCTTTCGGCACGCCGACGTAACGGCAGGCGGCGAGGGCCTCGGCCCGGCGGATGGCCCCCTTGTAGGGCAGCAATTCGCGGGGTTCGTGGTCTTCGGCCTTGCGCCGGTCGATGATCTCCTTGAGGTGGTCGAAAGTCTCGTCTACCTGCTGGCGGCATCCCCCCACTTGGTGGTTAAAGGCGGCGGCGATGTTCAGCATCTGGTAGGTGTAGTCGTCCGCCACGGCGATGTTCCCGGACGTCTGGTAGGCCACGTGCACCTCGTGCCCCTGTTCCACCAGCCGGGCGAAGGTGCCGCCCATCGAGATCACGTCGTCGTCCGGGTGGGGGCTGAAGATCACCACGCGCTTGGGGTAGGGGGCGGCCCTCTCGGGGCGGGTCGAGTCGTCCGCGTCGGGTTTTCCCCCCGGCCAGCCGGTGATGGTGTGTTGCAGGTCGTTAAACACCTGTATGTTGACCTTGTTGGCGGAGCCGAATCGCTTCACGAGGTCGCTCATGCCGAACTCCTCGTAGTCCTTGTTCTCGATCTTGAGGATGGGCTTCTGTACCTTTTGGCAGAGCCAGATGACGGCCTTGCGGATGAGCTTGTCGTTCCAGCGCACGTCCCTGACCAGCCACGGGAAGCTGGCGCGGGTCAGTTCCCCGGCCGCCTTCTCGTCGATGAAGAACTGCACGTTGGGGTGCTCTTGCAGGAAGGTGGCGGGCACGCGGCTGGTGACGCGGTCCTCGACCGTGGTCTTGATGATGGGGGCCTTTTTCTCGCCCCACGCCATGAGCAGGACGCGCTTGGCCTTCATGATCGTGCCCACGCCCATCGTGATGGCCCGCATGGGTACCTTGTCGTGGCCCCCGAAGTCCTTGATGGCGTCTTTTTTGGTCAACTCGTCCAGGTAGACGAGGCGCGTCTTGGAGGTCAGCAGCGATCCCGGCTCGTTGAAGCCGATGTGGCCGGTTCTCCCGATCCCCAGCACCTGTATGTCGATGCCGCCTGCCGCCTCGATGCTCTCCTCGTAGCCCTTGCAGAAGGCGTCGACCTCCTCGATCTTCAACGTCCCGTCGGGGATGTGCACGTTTTTGGGGTCGATGTCCACGCGGTCGAACAGGTGGTGGTGCATGAAGGAGTGATACCCCTGCCCCGAGGTCTTAGGCATCGGGTAGTACTCGTCGAGGTTGAAGGTGATCACGTTCTTGAACGATAACCCTTCCTCCTCGTGCATCCGCACCAGCTCCTTGTACAATAAAACGGGGGACATGCCGGTGGCGAGACCTAAAACGCAGGGGACTTGCCGTTTTTCCTTTTCCCGGATCTCTGCCGCGATCTCCGCGGCGATGGCCTTGACGGCCGACAGGGGGGAGGGGTATATCTTCACGGGTATCTTCTCGAACCGGTCGGTGCCCTCCCCTGTCACGATATTAGACGTTAAAATCATGTGGAATATAAATTTGATTATTCGTTAAACTGCATCGTCAGGTGGAAGAAGTCGCCGTTGCCCTCGTAGTACAGGTCTTGCATGACCAGCATCAGCGTGCCCATGATCGTGCTGTTCGTGTTCATGTTGCTCAGTTTCACCTCGCATTGCACGCGCAGGCGGTTGAGGGTGTATTTATTGACGGTTTGCAGGATCGGGGCGGTGATGTGCTCGCCGGCGTCGGCGATCTCGCCCCCGATCACCAGCAGGCGCGGGTTAAAGAGGTGGATGAGCGTCGCGATGCCCTCGCCGATCTTTTCCCCCGCCCGTTGCAGCAGCTCGATGGCGAAAATATCGTCCTGGATGGCGGCCGTGATGACGTGCGCCAGCGTGACGTCGTTATCCCCGGCGATGGTGGCGATGGAGGTGGGGTGTCCCTTCGCCACGGCCTCCCGCGCCGCCGAGACGATGGCCCGGCCGGAGGCGACGCTCTCCAGGCAACCGACCTTGCCGCAATAACAGGGCTTGTCGATGCCCAGCAGGCGGATGTGCCCGAACTCTCCCGCCATGCCCTGCGCCCCCGAGTAGGGTTTCCCGTTCAGGATCATCCCCATGCCGATGCACTCGTTGACGCTAATGCACAGGGCGTTGTCCGCGCCTTTCGCGACCCCGAAGGTGTGTTCCGCGATGGCCATCACGTTCGAGTCGTGGTCGACGAACACGGGCATGCCCAGCAACTTTTCCAGCTCCTTCTTGAGGTTCGTGTTCTCGTACGTCAGGTACGTGTAGGAATTTCCCTCCTTGTCGATCAGCCCCGGTATGGCGACGCCCGCCACCTTCACCCGCGCCCGCGGGACGTTCGTGGCGGCGATCACCTCTTTCACCTTCTCGTGCAGGTACGCGAGGTTCTCCTCGTTGGACGCCTTCTCGAGCAGGGAGGGGAAGACGTGGATATTCCCGATCATCTCCCGGTGGAGGTTGAAAAGGGCGATTTTCAGGTGCATGCGCCCGATATCGATCCCGAGGACGTGGGCGGCGTCGGGGTTCAGGCAAAACAGGTGGGGGCGTTTCCCCCCCACGGAGATTCCTTCCCCGCAATCGACCACCCAGCGAGTCTCGATCAACTCATTGATAATCCGGTTAATCGTGGGGGCCGTCATGTTCGTCATGCGACAAATTTCAGGCTTCGATAACTTCCCCTGCTTGTAGAAAAAAGTCAGGATATCCTTTTTCTGTTGAAACCTTTTTTCCTTCAAACCGGGTAACGCGTGTTTAGATAGTTCGTGTTCCATAAGTACATTATTTAAAGCCAAACAAAAGTACAAAATGCTTACGAAAAAAATTACTTAAGCACGAAAATAAATTTGTTAAAAATCCGCGACGACGACGAGGGGGGATGACGTGCAATAATCGGGGCCGGACGGGAAATAATCCGGCATATTGTTAAATTCTAAACAAATTACGCTAAATTCGCGCTCGTTAACTCACGTGATAACATCATGATTCAAGAACGGAGGTACCGCGATTACGCGGCTTTTTCGCGGGCGATTTTTCACGGCCGGGTGCAGAAGCTCTCCATAGACGGGGGTTTCACCTGCCCGAACCGCGACGGGACGAAAGGTCGCGGGGGGTGCACCTTTTGCGACAACCGTTCTTTTAGCCCGGCGTATTGCCGGGAGGCGGGCGGGATCACGCGGCAGATCGAGGAGGGGATCCGCTTCTTCGGCGAGAAATACGAGGGACAGAAGTACCTGGCCTATTTTCAAGCCTACACCAACACCCACGCACCGCTGGAAGTGCTCGATGAGCGGTACGGGGAGGCGCTCGACCACCCGCTGGTGGCCGGGATCGTGATCGCAACGCGCCCGGACGCGGTGACGGGCGAGACGCTGGACTACCTCGGCCGGCTGGCCCGCGAGCGGTACGTTTGCCTCGAGTTCGGGGTGGAATCGACGAGCGACGCCGTCCTCGAGCGGGTCAACCGCGGGCACGGGGTCGCCGAGGCGGAACGAGCCATCCGGGAGAGCGCCCGCCGCGGGATCATCACGGGCGCCCACCTGATCCTCGGCCTGCCGGGCGAGCGACGCGAGGAGATGCTGGAAGGGGTGGAGCGCTTGAGCTGCTGGCCGATCACCCTCCTGAAACTGCACCAGTTGCAAGTGATCAAGGGCACGCGGATGGCCGAAGAGTACCGGGAGAGGCCGGGGGATTTCCCCCGCTACACGCTGGAGGAGTACCTCGACCTCGTCGTCGACGCGATCGAGCGCGCGCATCCCGATCTCTACTTCGAGCGCTTCGTGAGCCAGTCCCCGGCGGGCTATCTCGCCGCGCCGGGGTGGGGGTTGAAGAACTTCGAGTTCGTGGCGAGGCTGGAAAAGCGTCTGGCGGAACGCGACGCGTGGCAAGGGAAAAAATATAATACATATATATAAGGTATGATAGGACAAGCGATAGTTTACGAGACGCTGGCGGCGCTGGGTATCCCGTTCGATTA
>JAISAV010000188.1 GCA_031266545.1 Odoribacteraceae bacterium
GACGCCAGCGGCAACAGCGTCCACCTGCCGGGCGTCGATTTCATCAAGGTCGTCAACGCGATCCAGGGCATGAGGCCGATGATGGGAGAATACCGCTACCAGGTGACCTCCATCGAAGACCTCCACGTGCAAACGATCGAGATCACGACGGAAGCGGCCCAGGCACTTTGACTAAATAGTGGTTAGTGGGGGAAGGGAGCTATAACCTAACCCAACACCTCCCCGGTCGCCACGCTTCACCGGGGGGCACGGGGGGGAGGGCTTGCCCTACCCCTACAGCATGATCACGGCATGTCGCCGTAGGGGCAGGGCACGCCCTGCCCGCGAACGTACAGGAAAATTTCCCATGCCGCGCGGACACTCCCGTGGTAGTCCGCGCGGACATGGAAATTCGAGCCTTATTTTCTCCTTCCGGGGTACCGAAAAATTTCTTCTCCGATGCGCGTAAATTTCTATCGAAGAGAAAAAAAAATTCTATCGAGAAGAAAATAATTTTCTATCGGGTTGCGCGTAAATTTTCTCCTCGATAGAAATTTACGCGCAACCCGATAGAAATTTATCGCTAACAAAAAAAGGGATTTAGTGGTTAGTGGTTAATGGTTAATGGTTAGTGGTTAATGGTTAATGGTTAGTGGTTAATGGTTAATGGTTGGGGGGAAGGGCTGAAGGCCCGTTATAGCCCAGCCCAACGCGACGCGTTGGGTAAAAGATAGACCTTGCTATCCTGCGCCCTGAAAGGGCAGCATACTCATCTTCAACATGCTGCTACTTCAGGGCGCAACACGAGGTGCACGTCAATACCCCAAGCCCTTGCCGTCGGCTTAGCTTATAGCGCCCCCTTCACCCCTTCCCACTAACCACTAACCACTAATCACTAACCACTAACCACTACTCGGCGAAGTAAACAAATAGCATGACATGTTGATTTTTATTTTTAAAATTTGTAAGTTTGCGCGGTGCAATTGGTCATGAAAAGAGTGAAACAAATACAAGAATATATCGCGGATGAAGAGCTGGCCCGGCGCTATCGCAAGAGCCGGGAAATGTCGCTCCTGTCGGAACTTTACGGTCGATATATGCCCATGGTCTATGGCGTGGCCTTGAAATACTTGAAGAGACCGGAAGACGCGCAGGATGCCGTCATGCAACTGTTCGAGGATCTGGTGGAATCCCTCAAGATCCATCAGGTGCAGAAGTTCAAACCGTGGC
Source organism: Odoribacteraceae bacterium (assembly GCA_031266545.1). GTDB lineage: Bacteria > Bacteroidota > Bacteroidia > Bacteroidales > Marinifilaceae > JAIRKS01. Next base: position 1,210 of record JAISAV010000188.1, read on the forward strand.
TCTACACCTGCGTCCGGAATCACTGCCTGATGGAACTGCGCCGGAAGAACAGGGATTTATCCATAACTTTAGACGATTCTTTTATGGATTTATGCGTCGATCTTCATCTTGAGGAGAGAAAAGAAGATCACGAGGAAGCGGTGCGGGAATGCGTCGAGGCATTACCGGAAAAGCAGCGCGCGTGCGTGAACGCTTTCTTCTTCGAGGAACTCTCCTACAAGGAAGTGGGCACGCGTACCGGCTTTTCGCTGAAAAACGTGAAGAGTTTTATCCAGAATGGAAAGCGTAATTTAAAATCATGCTTGGAACGAAAAGGGGTATTAACCTATGAGCCGGAGTGATTATATAAAGGAGTACCTGCAGGGGAATCAACGCGGTATCGAGGCGCACCTCTTGGAAAAAGAGGCGCTGGCCGACCCGTTTCTATTCGAGGCGCTGGAAGGCCTGACCGAAATACCGGGCGACCCGCTGGATGGCATTACCCGGATGGAGCACCACCTGGCGGTCACCCCCCCGCCCGCGGGCAATAAAACGCGCTGGTACTGGGTGGCCGCCGGGATCGTCGCGGTGGCCGGCGCCCTGACATGGGTCGCCACGAACCAGGACGTTTGGCCGGGAGACACGCTTTTGGCGGGCAATCAAGGCGTCGGCACGGAATCCCGGCACCAAGAAACGGTGACGACGCGGCCCGAGGAGCGGCAAGCGCCCGGGGAAACGGGGGTAGACGACTCCCCGGACGAGGCAAAGAGTCCGACGACCGTTCATTTTACCCCTTCCGTCATCAAGGTCGCGGATGAAGTGGAGGACGACGCCGGGACGGACGTGGCCGACCTGGATGATCACCGCCTGATCATTACCCAAGACGAGTCAAGCAAGCCCGACATCCCGCCGACACGCGAGGAAAAAAGGGAGATCGAAGCGGCGGTGCTGCTCGCCGACGGGAAGGCAAACAGGGCCGAAGTCCCGGATACCCGGGATGATTCCTTGACTGACGCGCCCCTCGCCGCCGCGATCACCTCGCGAGTGGAGGTTCTCGCCCTTGACGAGGCCGCTCCCCTGGACGAGGTCGTGACGGTGGGCTACGCGCGGCTAAAAGACACGACGGAGGCGCTCGCGCGACAAGAAACGCCCGCCGACGCGATCGAACGGGACGTCGCTCAATTTAACCAACACGCGAAAGAGTCGCTGCAATACCCGCCATCGGCCGTGAAGAACGCGGAGGAGGGAAAGATCTACCTCTCCTTCGAGGTCTCACCGGAAGGGGCGCTCGCGAACGTACGCGTCATCAGCGATTTTTCTTCCAAAGAGTGCACGAAAGAGTTCCTGCGCCTCCTGCAAACGTCGCCCCGGTGGCGTCACTCGCCCACGGGCCAGAAATTATACTACGTCGCCCGCTTTGAGATCGGTCAGGAAGGAAAGCCCCACCGCGTAGAGTTATCGTACATTTCCAGCGAATCGGATTAGGACGCCCGCGAGGGGTCGGAAGATGCAAAACCCCGAAGGGGTGTCCGGCAATAGCGTGGGGCAACGCCCCACGAACCGGATCATACGATTCACCAAGCTCTGAAGGGGCGTAAGCAATAGCATGGTATTGGCTTGCAGGCTTTCAGCCTGCTTGTTTTTCATCGGGTGACTATTCGTAGGGCGTTGCCCCACGCTATTGCTGGACACCCCTTCGGGGCTTTTTGCATCTTCCGACCACGACTGGGCGTTGCCCCACGCTATTGCTTGGTGCTCTTTCAGGGCACCTAACGCCTTCCGAAAATACTCCACGGCACGAAACCGGGATCTTTTAGCGCCGCCGCCCCTCGAGATTGTTATAAAAGAAGCGCCACAGGTTGTCCTCGAGTGGAGGGGTGGCCGTGATGGTGACGGGTTCCTGCTTGATCGGGTGGAGGAACGAGAGCGAGCGGGCGTGCAGGTGGATGCCTCCTCCCTCGTTGGAGCGGGGGAAGCCGTACTTCAAGTCGCCCTTGATGGGGCAGCCGATCTTGGCCAACTGGCAGCGGATCTGGTGATGGCGGCCCGTGCGCAACTTTATTTCCAGCAGGTAATAGCGTTGCCCGCGGTTGATGAGCTTGTAGTCGAGGAGGGCCTCCTTCGCCCCGGCCCGGGGGCTGTCGAGGGCGCGCGTCTTGTTCTTCTCCTCGTTGCGCGTCAGGTAGTGCACGAGCGTGCCCTCCTCGGCGGCGGGGAGGTTGCCGACGACGGCCCAGTAGATCTTCTCGATCTCCCGGTCGTGCTCTTGGAACATCTTGTTCAGGCGTTCCAGCGCCTTGCTGGTGCGGGCGAACACCACCACCCCGCTCACGGGCCGGTCGACGCGGTGCGGGATGCCGAGGAACACCTCGCCCGGCTTGTTGTACTTTCGCTTGATGTACGCCTTGACCGCCTCGCTCAGGGGCGCGTCCCCCGTCTTGTCCGCCTGCACGATGTCCGACACGCGCTTGTTCACCGCGATGAGGTGATTATCTTCGTATAGTATTTCCATGTGATTTTAGTATTGTTCGCGTTCGTTCGGGAAGTTCCCGCTTTTCACGTCCTGGATATAATTGCCGACGGCGCCGCTGATCTCGGCGAAAAGGTTGTGGTAGCGCCTCAGGAAGCGGGGGGAAAACTCCTGGTTGATGCCGAGCATGTCGTGGATGACCAGCACCTGACCGTCCACCCCGCCCCCCGCGCCGATGCCGATGAGGGGGATGGCCAGCTCGCGGGCCACGCGCGCGCCCAGCAGCGCGGGGATCTTTTCCAGCACGATGGCGAAACAACCGGCCTCTTCCAGCAGGCGGGCGTCGGAGAGCAACTTGCTCGCCTCCCCCTCCTGTCGCGCGCGCACCACGTAGGTGCCAAACTTGTGGATGCTCTGCGGGGTGAGGCCCAGGTGGCCCATCACGGGGATGCCCGCGGAGAGGATGCGGGAGACCGACTCGATGATCTCGGCCCCGCCCTCCATCTTCACCGCGTCGGCGCTCGTCTCCTTCATGATCCGGATGGCGGAGGAGAGGGCCTCCTTGCTATTCCCCTGGTAACTACCGAAGGGGAGGTCGACCACCACCAGCGCCCGTTGTACCCCCCGGACGACGGAGGCGGCGTGGTAGATCATCTGGTCGAGGGTGATGGGCAGGGTGGTCTGGTTACCGGCCATCACGTTGGAGGCGGAGTCTCCCACGAGCACCACGTCGATGCCGGCGTGGTCGATGATCTTGGCCATGGAAAAGTCGTAGGCGGTCAGCATGCTGATTTTCTCGCCTTTTAATTTCATCTCCGATAACACGTGGGTGGTAACCCGCTTGACTCTTGTTTCGACTGACATGTTTGTTATAAATTAGGATTATTTCAGCGTCCCGATGATCGTTCGCGACCCGGTCACCTTCTGGCCGACGAGCACGCGGACGTCCGTGCCCGGCGGCAGGAACAGGTCTACCCGCGAGCCAAACTTGATAAACCCGGCGTGGCAGTCCTGTCGCGCCTCTTCTCCCTCGACGGCGTACGTGACGACGCGTCGGGCCAGCGCCCCGGCGATCTGCCGCATCACGATCTCCTCCCCGTTGGCCCGGCGGATGGCGATGGTCGACCGCTCGTTGTCCGTGGAGGACTTGGGCAGGTAGGCGGCCACGTGTCGCCCGGGATGATGCTTGACGTAGGTCACCGTCCCGTTCGCCGCGAACCAGTTGACGTGGACGTTAAAGATGTTCATGAAGATGGAGACTTGCAGGCAACGCCGTTTCAGGTACTCGCCCTCGAACGTCTCCTCCACCACCACCACGCGCCCGTCGGCCGGGGCGAGCACCGTGCCCGCGTCCACGACGACCGCGCGCCGGGGCGAGCGGAAGAAGTTCAGCAGGAACAGGTACAAAACGCTCGTGACCGCCAGCACCACGTGGCAAGCGACCGCGACGGGGACGAGAAGATACATCGCGACGTTCACGCCGACGTATACCACCAGCGCTTTTAGCAACAAGGGGTAACCTGCTCTATGTATTCTCATGTGAGGTGCGTTTTTAAACGTGAGGCCACCGCGGCGTCACGGCGGACAAAGTTAATACATACATTCCAAATAAACAAAAATGGCGGGGATGGCGAACAGGATCGCGTCGAAGCGATCGAGCACCCCCCCGTGTCCCGGCAGGAAGTTCCCCGAATCCTTGACGCCCGCGCAACGCTTGAAGAGCGACTCGATCAGGTCGCCGTAAACGCCGAAAAGCACGACGATGCCCGCGATGACAACCGTGTCCACGCGCGTTAGCCCCCCGACGCGCGGCACGAGGAACGCCCCCGCCAGCAGCGTGGCGACGCTCCCGCCGACGAGTCCCTCCCATGATTTGTTGGGGGAGACGCGGGGGAATAGCTTGTGGCGACCGAAGCGAACGCCGGAAAGGTAGGCGAAGGTATCGTTGACCCACGCCAGCAGGAAGGGGAGGAAAATGATCCACGGGTTCCACTCGCCCGCCACGCGGTAAGGGAGGTACGGCAGCAGCGCGAAGGGAAGGCTGATGTAGAGCAGCGCGTGGAAGGAGAGGGAGACGTTCCGGAAACCGTCGCCGCCCCGCCGGTACAGCTCCACGACGGGCAGCAGGGAGGCGGGGATGACAAGCAGCAGGTAGAGCAACGCGTAACGCTCCCCCGCGTAGTTGTGGAGGAAGCCGGCGGTGAAGAGCAACGCCCCGCACGCGACGCACAGCGGGAGGTTGACGCGAGCGTCCATCTTGCCCGCCAACCTCCCGAATTCCGCGAGACCGGCCGCGTTCAGGAGCAGGAAGAGCGCGTAGAAGCAAAGCGGGTGCGCGAAGATGGCCCCCGTCACCACGCCCACGAACAGCCCGCCGCTCAAGGCTCTCTTCCAGAAGTTACTCACCGCTCTTGTTCGCTTCAAGGATCCCGGAGGCCCGCTCGACCTCCTCGTTGCTCACCATCACGTTGATCTCTCCCATCCACACGTACGCGGAGTCCTTCTGGTTGAGGATCACCGCCGCGATGCCCGCCCTTTCCAGCAGGGTTTTCACCGCCTCGGCGGCGTACTCCTGGGTGGTGGTAAATACACTGGTCCAATTTTCCATATACTACAGTTTTAAGATTAAAGGTCTTCGTCCTGTGGCGCATCCCCCGTCGCGCCTTCCTCCTCTTCCGCCCAGGGGCGCTTGCCGAGGATGTTCTCGAGGTCGTCGCTGAAGATCACCTCCCGCTCGATCAGCAACTCGGCCACTTGCCGGTGCTCCTCCATGTGCTCGCCGAGGATGCCCTTGGCGCGGGCGTAGGCGTCGGTGACCAGCGCCTTCACCTCGGCGTCGATCAGCTCGGCGGTCTTCTCGGAGTAGGGCTTGGTAAAGCTGAAATCGCTTTGCCCCGTGGAATCGTAGTAGCTCAGCATCCCCACCTTCTCGCTCATCCCGAAGATGGAGACCATCGCGTAGGCCTGCTTGGTGGCCTTTTCGAGGTCGTTCTGGTCGCCCGTGGAGACTTGCCCGAAGACCAGCTCCTCGGCGGCCCGGCCCCCCAGCACGGAGCACATCTCGTCGAGCAACTGCTCGCGGGTGGTGATTTGCCGCTCGCGGGGCAGGTACCACGCGGCCCCCAGCGCCTTCCCGCGGGGCACGATGGTCACCTTGAGCAGCGGGTGGGCGTGTTCCAGCAGCCACGAGACGGTGGCGTGCCCCGCCTCGTGGTAGGCGATGGCTTTTTTCTCGTTCACCTTGATCACCTTGCTGCGGTTCTCGAGGCCCCCGACGATGCGGTCGATGGCGTCGAGGAAGTCCTGCCGCGAGACGCACTCCTTGTCCTTGCGGGCGGCGATCAGCGCGGCCTCGTTGGAGACGTTGGCGATGTCGGCGCCGGAGAATCCCGGCGTTTGCTTGGCCAGGAAGGCGGGTTCGACGTCCGTGTCTAACTTGAGCGGCCGCAGGTGCACCTTGAATATCTCTTCCCTGTCCTTTAACTCCGGGAGGTCGATGTAGATCTGCCGGTCAAAGCGTCCCGCGCGCAGCAGGGCGTTGTCGAGGATGTCCGCCCGGTTGGTGGCCCCGATGATGATGACCCCGGAGTTGGTCTCGAAGCCGTCCATCTCGGTGAGCAACTGGTTCAGCGTGTTCTCCCGCTCGTCGTTGGCCCCCATGTTGGGACTTTTCCCGCGCGCGCGGCCGATGGCGTCGATCTCGTCGATAAAGACGATGCACGGGGCCTTCTCCTTCGCCTGCTTGAAGAGGTCGCGGACGCGCGAGGCCCCGACGCCCACGAACATCTCCACGAAGTCCGATCCCGACATGGAGAAGAAGGGCACGTTCGCCTCTCCTGCCATCGCCTTGGCCATAAGCGTCTTTCCCGTTCCCGGGGGGCCTACCAGCAGGGCGCCCTTGGGGATCTTTCCCCCCAGCTTGGTGTACTTGTCGGGGCTTTTCAGGAAGGAGACGATCTCCTCCACCTCCTGCTTCGCCTCGGCAAGGCCGGCCACGTCCTTGAAGGTGGTCTTCACGTTGGACTCCCGGTCGAAGAGTTTCGCCTTCGATTTCCCCACGCTAAACACCCCACCGGCGCCACCGGCCCCGCGGTTCATCCGCCGCATGATAAAGATCCAGAAGCCGATAAAGATGGCGGTCATCAGTAGCAATTGCACCAGCCCGTTGTCCAACCAGCTCTTGCTGTCGTCATAATCCCGGGTGACATCTTTGGCGCCCTCGATCGTCTTTTGGGCCTCGTCGATGTTGGCCTCAGAGATATCTACCGACGGCACCTTGTAGGTGTAGTGCGGCCCCCCCGTGTTGTTCTTGAAGCCGTTGGCTGTTAATGCCGGGTAATTCTCGATCGTGCCCTCCCTGAGGTAGACGTTCATCTTGTCCTCGTCGCGCGTGAGGATGAGTTTCTCCACGTCGCCCCGCGTGAGCATGGTATTTTTCACCGTCTCCCACGTGGTCTGCACCGGCTTGGGCGCGAAGGGGAAAAAGTTGATCCCGATGATCGTCGCGGCGATGAGTATATAGATCCAGTAACTGTTGTTCCTCGATCCCCTGTTCTTTCCCCCGTTCACGGGGGGGAAGTTGAAATTTTTATTGTCGGCCATAACTTGTTGATATGTTTTCTTCTATTTTTGTCATTTTCGCGTCCGCCCAGAACTTCTCCAACTGGTAATAATCCCGTTGTTCTTTCTGGAAGACGTGCACGATGGTATCCCCGTAGTCCAGCAAGACCCACGAGGCTTGGTTCATCCCCTCGATGTGCGTCGGTTTTTCTCCCAGCACGTCGTGCACCTTCTCGTACACGTTGTCGGCCAGCCCGGAGACGTGCGAGTTGGACGTGCCGTGGCATATCACGAAAAAGCTACAGAAGCAATTCGTAATCTCCCTTAAATCAATCTTTACAATGTCCACACCCTTGCGATCATCCAGTGCCCGGATAGCCTCCGTCACGATTTTTTCTGCTTCATCCATGCTTGAAAAACCAATGTTTAAATTCCCGTACAAATATACATTATATTTTGCTCTCGACAAATATCCCCGGTATTTCGCGAAAACGCGGGTCACAAGGCGTTGTTTTTTGATAATATCCGGCCGCGGGAAATCATGCCGTAGGGGCAGGCCATGGCCTGCCCGCGGGAGAGCCGGGCGGGACTACCGTGGGCGTTTTGACCCGCAAGAAAGGGAGAATATGCATAAAAGGTTTGCCTTGAGGAGAGAATTTGTGGGAATGGCTTTAAAAAAGGTTTGTTTTCTTTGAAATAAGATTTGATGTTCATAAATTTGCGCTTCCATTATAAAGTTAAAGATAAAAGAAGTTTAAGCGATAAAAAGATGAAACAAGTGAACAAAACATTCCTGCTTGCGGTACTTGCGATGTTCGCCGGGGCCTGCGTGGTGAACGTGGATGACGAGAGAGAACCGGCCCCCGTCGTTGACGCCGACGGGCGTGTCGTGACGTTATCCATCGCCGTGCCCGGCCCGGCGCCCAGCCGCGCGATGTCGACGACAACCGAGGGGAAAGTCTCCACGATCGACGTGCTACTGTTTGACAAGGATACGGACAAGTTTCGCTACTGGGCTATCGGTAGCAACGTGACCCCGGACGACGATCACCCCGAACTGAAAAGCAGTTTTTCCGTCAAGTTGCCCACGGGGCCGTGGACGGTGGTCGTGCTGGCCAACGCGCGGGAACTGCTCGAGGCGTCCGCGTACCCGGAGGTCAAGGCGGCGGCCTTCGCGGGGAGTAGCGCGCTCTCCCGCGAGGAGCTGCTCGAGAGCCTCGTGGTGACGATCAGCGCGGGCGACCCGTGGGATACCGAAACGATCTTCCCGATGTGGGGATACTACAAGAATGGGACGTCGACGATCCTGACCGTGGACGAGAATACTTCCAGCAGCGCCGTGACCATCAACCTGACGCGGGCCGTCGTTCGCGTGGACGTTTCGGTGGGCGTCG
>JAISAV010000190.1 GCA_031266545.1 Odoribacteraceae bacterium
GCGTTCACGCTGATCCCGCAAGGCAATATCACCCTCGTCGACCTGCTCGCGCTCGCCTCCCTGACGGGGAACGCGCTGCTGCTCTGCCTGACCTACCCGGTGCTCTACCTCGTGGAAAAGCTGTTCGGCTACACCTCGGAGATCAGCCTGTTGGAGTTCTCCAACCCCAATCACCCCCTCTTGCGCCTCCTGACGAAGAAAGCGCCCGGCACGTTTCAACACTCGCTGATGGTGGCCAACCTCGCAGAGGAGGCTATCTACCACATCGGGGGAAGCCCGCTGCTGGCGCGCACCGGGGCCATGTACCACGACATCGGGAAGACCCACTCCCCGATCATGTTTATCGAGAATCAAGCCGGCGGGATCAACCCGCACGCATCGCTCGACTTCGACGAAAGCGCACGCGTCATCATCGATCACGTCGCGCAGGGGGTCGAGCTGGCCCATAAACACAACCTGCCGGAGGTGATCATCAACTTTATCCGCACCCACCACGGCAAGAGCAAGGCGAAGTATTTCTACTTCTCCTACAAGAATAAATACCCCGACCGGGAGGTCGACGAGGCGTTGTTCACCTACCCCGGCCCGGATCCCAGCAGCAAGGAGTGCGCCGTCGTGATGATGGCCGACGCCGTCGAGGCCGCCTCCCGGACGTTGGAGGTCAAGAACGAGGAGAATATTGGCAAGCTGGTCAATGACCTCATCAACGCCCAACTGCACGAGGGACGCTTTAATAATGCGGACATCACCTTCAAGGATATCGCCACGGTGAAACGGGTCTACACGGAGCAACTGGTCAACATCTACCACGCGCGGATCAGCTACCCGAAACTGGAAAAAACCGACCCGGAACCCGCGGAAGAGGGGTGACGACGCGCTATTTCCCGCGTGATTAACAGACTCTAACGAAAACCTTGTTAATTGGCCGCATAAAAAAAGTTAAACGCCGACCGACACGTCAATCCATCATTAAATTTGCGAGCACAAATTACGCCGCAACATGGAAATCGTCGTGGAGAATATAACGAAACGCTTTGGCCACCAAAAGGCCGTCGATGCGATCTCCTTCAACGTGAAGAAGGGGGAGGTGGTCGGTTTTTGGGGACCGGCCGGGGCCGGCAAGTCTACCACGATGAAAATCCTCGCGGGAATCCTCTCCCCCGACCACGGGCGCGTCACGTTCGATAACCGCGCGCTGCACGAGTTCCCGGTAAAATTAAAGCGCAACATCGGCTACATGGCCGAGCACAATCCCGTCTACGAGAAGATGAACGTGGTCGACTTCCTCCTCCTGATCGGCAAGCTCTACAGCGTCACCCGCCGGCAGGCCACCGCGAGGATCGCGAACATCATGCACCTCTGCGGGCTGGAAGAGGATAAGCATAAAAATACCGGGGAACTCTCCCGTGGGTGCCGCCAGCGGCTGGGTGTCGCGCAGGCGCTCGTCCACGACCCGAACGTGCTGATCCTCGACGAACCGGCCGCCGGTCTCGACCCGGGGCAGATCGTCAAGATCAGGAATATCATCCACGCCGTCAGGGAGGAGAAGACCGTGATCATCAGCTCGCGCCTCCTCGCCGAGATCGAGACCACCTGCGAGCGCGTCGTGGTCATGGAAGGCGGTAAAATCGTGGACAGCAAAACCCTGCCGGAGCTGCGCGACTCCCCCTGCATGGCCCCCTGCCTGCGGGTCTCCATCCGGGGCGGGGAGATCCGGCAAATCAAGGAGGCGTTGGGGAGCCTGCCGGGCGTCCGCCGCGTCGCCGAGATAGAGAACCAGTGCATCGAGCTGCAATGCGCGAGGGAGAGCAACGTCAAGCCCGCCATCTTCGACATGTGCCAGCAAAGGGGCTGGTACATCGCGGAACTGACCCCCGTGCCCACCTGCCCGGAAGATGTTTTCCGTCATGCCACGCGAAATTAACCGGCGCGCCATGATGAGGGTAATGATCAAAAAGGAGTTGTCGGCGAGCTTTCACTCGCCGTTCACCTACGCGGTGTTCGCGCTCCTCGCGGGGATCACGGGCCTCGTCTACTGGTTTTCCAACGTCAACGTCTTCTATCGCGGGGAGGTCTCGCTGGAGGTGCTCTTCCAGGCGTTCGAGTGCAGCCTCCTGCTGCTCGTCCCGCCCCTCACCATGAAAAGCATCGCCCGCGAGCGCGAGGCGGGCACGCTTGACCTGCTCTTCTCCAAGCCCGTCAAGACGTGGGACATCATCGGGGGTAAATACTGCGCCATCCTCCTACAGGTCGTCTTTTTTCTGTTCATCACCTCCATCTACTATTTCACGGTCTCTTTCCTGGGCGACGCGGATCACGCCATCGGGTGCTGCGGCTACCTCGGGCTGGTGCTGGTCGCGGGTTGTTACGTCAGCATCGGCCTGTTCGCCTCCTCGTTGACGCGCAGCCCGGTGGTCGCCCTGCTGCTCGCCCTCCTGTTCCTCTGCGGGTTTCAATTCCTGTCCCACGCCATCGCGGACGCGAGCGGGGATAGCCCCCTCGTCGCGTTCTTCCGCTTCCTGTCCGTGGACGAGCATTTCAAAAATATCTCCCGCGGCATCATCGACACGCGGGACCTTGTTTACTTCTGCTCCGTCATCGCGTTGTTTCTCGTCCTGACGAGGCACTACACGCTCCGCGCAAAATCCTGAACCGTGAAAAAGCGACGCCCCCTCCTCTGTTGTACCCTCGCGCTGCTCGCGGCGAACGCTCTCTCCTGCCTCCTCTTCGTCCGTCTCGACGTGACCTCCAACAAGCAGTACTCGCTCAGCCCGGTCAGCAAGTCCACCCTCGCACGCGTGGACAAGGATATCACCGTGAACCTGTATATGTCCGACGGGCTTACCCACGAGGAGTACCGGTTGGGGAAGGAGTTCCTCCACCTGCTCAAAGAGTACAGGGGAATCCACCCGCGCCACTTCTCCATCAACGTGATCAGGCCCGGCACGGAAGAAGAACAACTGGCGGCGCTGCGGCAAGGCGTCGAACTCGTCTCGCGCGAAACGGTCAACCGCGACATGGTGCAACTGCGCTCCATCCTGTTCGGGGCCACGATCCGGGTGGGCGACCACGTCACCGTCATCCCCCGCATCCGGCCGTTCACCCCGCTGGAATACGAGTTCACGCGCGCCCTGAAGGTGAATCACGAGACCGCGAAACCCACCGTCGGCTTCCTGATGGGACACGGGGAGATCCCGCCGAACGACATCTCGCTGGTGATTGACGAACTCTCTTCCGTCGCCGAGGTCGAGAGCGTGTTCATCCACCCGTATATCGACCTGACCCGCTACAAGGTCATCTGCATCATCGGCCCGGTGGAGAGCTTCTCCCCGCGGGAACTCGCCCTGCTCGAGGAGTACGCGGGGCAAGGGGGACGCCTGTTTATCGCCCTCAACCACGCGGTGGGCAAGATCGGCCTCACCCCCACCTACGGCTTTATCAACCGCGTGGGCGTCGAGGACTGGCTCGAACGCTTCGGGCTGAGGGTCAAGTACGATTTCATCGTTGACCGGAGCAATCACGTCGTCTCCATCACCACGCGCGCGCCGGGCTTCCTTTTCTCCTTTTCCAAGCGCCTCAACTTCCCGTACGCCCCCGTCATCATCGACTTCAGCAAGCACCTGATCACGGACAAGCTCCGCGCCGTCTCGCTCGAGTACGCCAGCAGCATCGAGGAGGTACCCTCCCCCCGCGGGTACACCTTCACCTGGCTGGCGAAAAGCTCGTCCATGTCCGGGGTCAAGGAAATTCCCGTCGTCCTCAACCCGCTGCAAACGATGACGTCGCACGACTTCAACAAGCCGAAACGCACCGTGGCAGCCCTGCTGGGCAACGAGCAAACCGGCAGCGCCATCGTCGCGATTACCAACGCGGATTTCATGCAGGACGCGTTCTACTCGCCGGCGCACTACGATAACATCAACTTCGTCGTGAACTCCATCGAGTGGCTGGCCGACGACTCCGGGCTGATCGACCTCAGGAATAAATACACCACGCGGCAGGCCATCAAGCCCGCGAGCGACGCCGCGCGCGCCTTCCTACAGTACGCCAACTTGCTCTTCCCGCTGCTCCTCGTCGGCTCGATCGCCCTGTGGGTATACCAAAAAAAACGGCGGAAAAGGCTCCGCCGCATGTATTCTAACGAGTTATAAGGTCACAATTGCCGCATCTCCGCTTGGATCATCCCGTAAAGCGCGTCGCTCACCGGGCACAAGGGTAGGCGCAGGTAATTCGCCCCGATCATCCCCTGCGCGTGCAGGGCCGCCTTCACCCCCGCGGGGTTCCCCTCCTCGAAAAGGGCCTTGTACAGGAAGCGCAACCGGAAATGAATCCCCCGAGCCTCGGCGAACTCGTCCTCCAACGCCCGGTGGATCATGGTGGAGTACTCGTAGGGTAACACGTTCGCGATCACGGAAATCACCCCGTCGGCGCCGAGGGAGATAAAGGGAAGGGCCAGCGCGTCATCCCCCGAGAGCAACAAGAAATGATCCGGCTTTCCCGCGGCGATGGCCGTCACCTGCTCGAAATTCCCCGCGGCCTCCTTCACGGCAATGATGTTCTCGAACTCGCGCGCCAGCCTCAAGGTCGTCTCGGCGTCGATGTTCACGGAACAGCGCCCCGGCACGTTGTACAGGATCAGCGGCAGGGGCGACCGCTCGGCGATGGCCTTGAAATGGAGGTACAGCCCCTGCTGGTTGGGCTTGTTATAATAAGGAGCGACCGTCAGGATCGCGTCCCCGTGCCGCAGGTAGGACAGCCCGGCCAGATCCTCCAGCACGGAGGCCGTGTTGTTTCCCCCCACCCCGATCACGACGGGCAGGCGGCCCGCGTTATGCTCGACGATCACCTCCACCACTCGCTCGCGCTCCTGCCGGGTAAGCGTCACCGCTTCCGAGGTCGTGCCCAGCGTCACGAGGTAATCCACGCCCCCGTCAATCACGTAATCAACCACCTGCCGCAGCGACTCCTCGTCCACTTGCCCGGCCTCGTTGAACGGGGTCACCAACGCCACCCCGACGCCCGAAAACTTTCTCATATATCAACAAGTTTTAATCTTACTCAATAACTCGCTCAAGCGATCCGGGAACGCCCCGGCCTCGCTTGCCCTATCGAAAACGATATCACACTGAAAACCCTCGCGCGTCATCCCGATCTTGCACTTGGCACGGGAGAAGCGGAGGAGGTAATCCCCGACGCTATCCGGCCCGGGCGAAAGGTCAACCAGCAGGTCGTAGGAAAAATGCATCATCTCGTGAAGCCTCGCGTTCACGAGCCTGCCCGACAGCGAGACGTCCTCCTCGCTCACGTAAACGGCCCCCTTGACCTTCTCTACCGCGGGGCCTTCCTTCTCCTTTTCCAGCACCAACACCTCCACGTCCATCTTCCCGGACAGCATGACCCGCAGGCGCTCGAGCAACGGCACGGGAAGATCCCGCTCGACCCCGAACAAAAGACACGCGCGTGCCGTCTGGAAATTTTGAAACGATAACTCGCGCTCCACGCGAATCGACCGCCTCGCCAATCTACTCTTTTTCAGGTTCTTTTTAAATTTCTCAAACATACCCTCCTCTTAATTAGGTAAATATCTTCACGCGAAAGTAGCAATAAAAATAGAACTCCTCCCCATTTGTTAGGTTTCAAACAAAAAAAACTATTTCTTTAATTTTTACACGGGATCCTTGCACGGGTAAAGAAGTTTCCCTACATTTGCAGCGCTAAAACAAGGACTCGTAGCTTAATGGATAGAGCACTTGGTTACGGCCCAAGAGGTTGTGGGTTCGACTCCCGCCGAGTTCACTTTTAGATTTCAAGAGCGCTTCAGGGCGCTTTTTCTTTTGAACATAACCGCATCACCACCCCGGGCACAATGCCGTCAACTTAAGGGAATGATAGCGAAATCAAGGGCTGACACCGTACGGTGTCATTCCTTAAGTTGACGGCATTGGGCTCCAGCCCAATGTCATCAAGTTAAGGATTAACCTTGCCTGCAGCGCAGGCTTCCCTCTATATAGAGGAGCCTGCGCTGCAGGCAGAGGTAGGGATGCACCGCGTCGTACAGTAGCCTGAGGCTACTGCCTATATAGAGACACTCTCTCTGAGAGCTAGCACTAATCCTTTTCCTGCAAAAATGTCATGTTTGATTCAAGATTGGATAGCCAAATTTTCATAGGTATGAAAATAAAATTACATACGTATGGAAATAAATTTTCATACTGGAGAAAATAAATTTATATACTGGAGAAAATTTCGCTACATGCGTATGTAATTTTTGAGGGAGTTACTTTCCTCTTTTAAAGC